>DASVOL010000476.1:0-3905 GCA_036383375.1 Bradyrhizobium sp.
TCGAACGCCTTGCACTCCTCGATGAACAGCGCGACCGCGATCTGCTGCATCCGCCGAAACAGATAGCCGGGCGCGGTGTAGACCGCGTCCATGGTGACGGGCGTTGGCTTGCTATTCGGCATCGGGCTGCTTGTCCGGGGCTGCGTCGGCGAACGCCTTGACTTGCTTTGCCGCAGCTTCGGCCTTGAGCAGGCGCGGATAGGCCGAGACGTCGACGCCGAAGCGCCGTGCATTGGCGAGCTGCGGTACCAGGCAGAGATCGGCAAGCGTCGGCGTATCGCCGAAGCAGAACGGCCCGGCCTCCTCGGCGATCAGGGTCTCGCAGGCCGCAAGGCCTTCGCGATTGGCCCAGGCCGCCCATTCCGTCACCTGCTCCTCGGGCAGGCCGAGCTTGCGCAGCCGCGCCAGTACCTTCAGATTCTGCACCGGGTGGGTGTCGCAGGCGATCGCCTGCGCGAATGCCCGTACCTTGGCGCGCCGCATCGGATCCTGCGGCAGCAGCGGCGGATTGGGATGGGTCTCGTCGAGCCATTCGATGATCGCGAGCGACTGGGTGAGGATCGCGCCGGCATCGCTCTCCAGCGTCGGCACCAGCCCCTGCGGATTGATCGCAAGATAGGCCGGCGCGCATTGCTCGCCCTTGCGCAGATGATGCGGCAGATGCTCTGACGTCAGCCCCTTCAGATTGAGGGCGATCCGGACCCGGTAGGACGCGCTGCTCCGGAAATAGCCATGCAGCTTCATCGGAACCTCCCTTGCATTATTCTGGTTGTTCACGCGAAGCGGTATCCGCTTCGCCCGAAAACACTCTGGCTTGGTTGATTGACGCTAGCCATATTGTGAGTATACTGTCAATTAATTCAACCGACAAGAATGATGATGGGAGGCTTGCCATGGAAGCCGTGCAGAAGACCCCCGAGCGCGAAGCGTTCTACAAGAAGATCGACGGCCAAAACCTCTCGGCGCTGTGGAACGTGATGAACGATCTGATCACGCCGGAGCCGAAGAGCGCCTGCCGTCCTCACTTGTGGAAGTTCGACCAGATCCGCGATTACATGAACGAGGCCGGCAAACTGATCACGGCCAAGGAAGCCGAGCGCCGCGTGCTGGTGCTGGAAAATCCCGGCCTGCGCGGCCAGTCCAAGATCACGACCTCACTGTTCGCCGGCGTGCAGATGGTGGTACCGGGCGACATCGCCCCCGCGCATCGCCACGCCCAGTCCGCGCTGCGCTTCGTGCTCGAGGGCAAGGGCGCCTTCACCGCCGTCGACGGCGAGCGCACCGCGATGTCGCCGGGCGACTTCGTCATCACGCCGTCGATGACCTGGCACGACCATTCCAACGAAACCAGTGAGCCGATGTTCTGGCTCGATGGGCTCGACATCCCGATGGTGCAGTTCTTCGACTGCTCGTTTGCCGAAGGCGCCAAGGAAGATCAGCAGTCGATCTCCAAGCCATCAGGCGCCAGCTTCGCGCGCTATGGCCACAATTTGCTGCCGATCGACCAGAAGCGGACCTCGAAGACCTCGCCGATCTTCAACTACCCCTATGAGTACACCCGCGAGGCGCTGGAGAAGGCCAGGGCCGGCGACGAGTGGGACGCCTGCCACGGGCTGAAGCTGAAATTCTCCAACCCCGAGACCGGCGATTTCGCGATGCCGACCATCGGCACCTTCATCCAGCTGCTGCCGAAGGGTTTCAAGACCGCGCGCTATCGGTCAACCGATGCCACCGTGTTCGCCGCGATCGAGGGTAAGGGCCGCACGCGCGTTGGCGACCAGACCTTCGAGTGGGGACCGCGCGACTTGTTCGTGGTGCCGAGCTGGCACTGGGTCACCCACGAGGCGGATGCCGACTCCGTGCTGTTCTCGTTCTCGGATCGTCCCGTGCAGCAGAAGCTGGACCTGTTCCGCGAGGATCGGGGTAACGCGTAGCAGGCGCAGCAAAGTGTAATGCTGTCGTCCCGGCGAAGGCCGGGACCCATTGCCACCGCTCTCGATTGCTTGAACGCGCTGGGGCTCGGCGGTTTCCAACAACCACGCCCTGTGGCTATGGGTCCCTGCTTTCGCAGGGACGACATTGAGTTTGTGGCGCCGGCGCAGCCCTCACCGCCAGTGCAGCAGCCTCACCTCGAGCAAATTGATCAGTCTCCCCACCGCAAGCCCGAACAACGACAGGATCACGACGCCGGCGAGTAGCTGATCGGTCTGCATCAGATTGCCGGCTTGCAGCACGAAGGCGCCGATGCCGTATTGGGCGCCGATCATCTCGGCGCTGACGACGAGCAGCAGCGCAACCGACGAAGTGATGCGGAAGCCGGCGAGGATCGAGGGCAGCGCGCCCGGCCAGATCACGCGGCGCACGATGGCGTGGAACGGCACGTTGAAGCTTTGCGCCATCCGGATCAGATTGCGCGGCACCGCATCGACGCCGCTATAGACCGAGATCGCGGTCGAGAAGAAGACGCCGAGCGCAATGGTCGCGATCTTCGGCTCCTCGCCGATCCCGAGCCACAGGATGAGCAGCGGCAGCAGCGCGATCTTCGGAATCGGAAACAGCGCCGAGATGAAGGTGATGCCGACGCCGCGCGCCATGGTCGACAGCCCGATCGCGAAGCCGACAATGACGCCCGCTGCCGTGCCGATGATCCAGCCGGTGCCGATCCGCATGATCGACCACGAGAGGTGCTGCCACAGTGCCCCCGACATCGCGAGCTTGTAGATCGCAACCGCGATCGCCGACGGCGCCGGCAGGAACAACGGGTTGACCCATCCTGTGCTGCCGGCGAGTTGCCAGACCGCGATGACCAGCGCGAGCGCGATCCAGCCGGCAGAGCGGCTGCCGCGCGGCGTGAAGCCGGCGCCGCGAAACGCGACCGGCCGCGTCGCTTCCGCCGATTGGTCCTTCATGTCCTGCGGCGCGCGATCAAGCATGCTGGACCTCGCGCTCGGCATCGATCGCTTCCTTGCGGATCAGCGACCACAACTCTCCCTGCAGCGCGGCCATGGGCGCGCGCGCGTCCGCCGCGCCGCGCTCGGCGCGCGTCATCGGGATGGTCACGATCTCCCTGATGCGGCCGGGACGGCGCGACAGCACCACGACGCGGTCGGCCAGCCGCACGGCTTCCTCGAGGTTATGCGTGACATAGACCGCGCCCATCGCGCCGTCGGCGAGCAGGCCGACGAAATCCTCCATCAGGAGTTCGCGGGTTTGCGAATCCAGCGCCGACAGCGGCTCGTCCATCAACAGGATCGCCGGGCGAACCGCGAGCGCGCGCGCGATGCCGACACGCTGGCGCATGCCGCCGGACAACTGCTTCGGGTAAGCCGCGCGGAAATCCGTCAAGCCGGTGCGGCGCAGCGCATCGTCGATCACGGCGCGGCGCTCGCCGGCGCTCAAGGCCGCGTGCAGCAGCGGAAACGCGACGTTCTCCTCGACCGTATTCCAGGGCAGCAGGGCAAAGTCCTGGAACACGAAGGTCAGCGGATTGAGGCTGCCGGCCGGCGGCGCGCCGCGCAATTCGGCGGCACCCGCAGATGGCCGCAGCAGACCGCCGAGGATCGACAGCAGCGTGCTCTTGCCGCAGCCGGACGGCCCGACGATGGCAACGATCTCGCCGGCCGAGACCTGGAAGGAGACATCGTCGAGCACGTCGAGCGCGCCGAAGCGATGGCTGATATGGTCGGCGATCAGGTCCATTCAGTGCCCCACTACCCACCCCGTCACCCTGAGGAGCGCGCACTTGCGCGCGTCTCGAAGGGTCGACGGCCCGGATGCAGCTCGGCCGTCGACCCTTCGAGACGCCGCTTCGCGGCTCCTCAGGGTGACGGGAATAGAGTGGTGTGTGCGGTCCACCATCAATCCGCCTTCACATAATCCTTGGCGATGATCCCGCTCGCGTCAAA
>DASVOL010000477.1:0-8433 GCA_036383375.1 Bradyrhizobium sp.
TGGCGCGCATGCGCAAGGAAGCGCCGATCGCCTTCGTGCCGCAGCTCGGCAGCACGCTGCTGTGCAACCGCGACGACATCTTCGTCTCCGAGAAGCAGATCGACGTGTTCTCGTCGCACCAGCCCGAGGGGCTGATGAACAGACTGATGGGCCACAACATGATGCGCAAGGACGGCGATGCGCACATGAACGAGCGCAAGGCGATCTTCCCGGCGGTCTCGCCGAAGACCGTCAGATCGCACTGGACCGCACAATTCGGAGCACACGCGACGCGCATCCTCGACGAGTTGACGCCGGACGGCGTGGTCGATTTCGTGCAGGCCTTCGCACTGCCGTTCTCGGCCGAATGCCTGAAATCGATCACCGGCCTCACCAACATGCGCTTCCAGGACATGAATGCCTGGTCGCAGGGCATGATCGACGGCATCGCCAATTACACCGGCGATCCCGCGATCGAGGCGCGCTGCCATGCGGCGACCTCGGGCATCGATGCCGCGATCGACGACATGGTCCCCAGGCTGCGCAAGACGCCCGACCTCAGCCTGCTCGGCGTGCTGCTGCAGACCGACATGCCGATGGAGAGCGTGCGCGCCAACATCAAGCTGGCGATCTCGGGCGGCCAGAACGAACCGCGCGACGCGATCGCCGGCACGGTGTGGGCGCTGCTGACCCATCCGGACCAGCTGGCGCTGGCTATGAGCGGCGCGATCCCGTGGCTGCAGGTGTTCGAGGAATATGCGCGCTGGATCTCGCCGATCGGAATGTCGCCGCGGCGGATCGCAAAGCCCTGGACGATCAGGGACGTGGCATTCGAAACCAACGAGCGTGTGTTCCTGATGTTCGGCTCGGCCAACCGCGACGAAAAGCATTTCGAGAGATCCGATGCATTCGACGTGCGCCGCGACGCCAGCAAGAGCATCGCCTTCGGCGCCGGTCCGCATTTCTGCGCCGGCGCCTGGGCCTCGCGCGCCATGGTCGCCGACGTCGCGCTGCCCGCGATCTTCGAGAGGCTGACGAACCTGCGCCTGATTGAGGACAAACCGCCCCGGATCGGCGGCTGGGCGTTCCGCGGCCTGCTGGATCTGCCGGTGACCTGGGACCGGTAGAACGTATCGCCGTCTGTCCTTGCGCCGGATTCATCGAAGCGCAGACACATCGAGACATGAAAAGGCGCCCGCCGGGGGTTGCCGCCCCATTCTGGCGCGGCCTCGATCGCCAAATCTTCGTCCTGTTGCGTTGCGACACCGTGCCGCCGCAACCGGTCGGACGGCTGTAATCAAACTGTCACGAATCCATTTCAATCCGCCGTTATTGATGAAACTGCAGTCAGTTGAGCGGTCACAAGGGATTTCAGATGAACCCGAATACCAATGGTAGCAGTCACGACACTGCGTTCCACCATGAAGCCCCCGAACAGGATTCCGAGGAAGGCGGCGGCATCAACAAGACGGTCGCGGTCGTCGCGGTGGTGGCTGTCGGTGCTGCCGTGTTCGAAGCTGCCCTGCTCCCGGGACTTGCGCTTGGCGTTGCCGCAGTGGCGGCGCCGAAGTACTTGCCGAAGCTCGCCGGCGCCCTCAATCCGCTGTTCAAGTCCACCGTTCGCGGCACCTACAAGTTCGCACAGAAGTCGCGCGAGATGTTTGCCGAAGCCCACGAGCAGGTGAACGACATCGTTGCGGAAGTGAAGGCGGAAAACCAGGCGCAGGAAGGCAAGGCATCGGCAGAGGGCCGGGCTTCGTCGGCGGCCTGAACGGGCCCAGACCAGCATAGCGGCGAAGCGCGCCGATGATCGAACCTGCGACGCCGGCGCTGCAGACAATTTGACGACGGCATCATTCGCGTCCCCGCGCCGGCGTTGGAACGCTGTGAGAGGAATGCGATGACCAAGATGAAGCTGCAGATTGCGCATCAGGTTCCGGGCCGGATCCGCATGAAGGTGCCCTCGGCCAAGGAAAATCCCGAGCTTCTCGAACAGATCAAGCAGACCTTCAGCGTCATTCCCGGCATCGAGGAGGTCATCGTCAACCCGGCGACGGGCAGCATCGTGCTGCATTACGACACCGACCGGCACGACGAATTTCACGGCAAGCTCGAGCATCACACCGGCGGGCATTACAAGCCGCCGGCCAATGAAATCGACGCGCTGGCGACCAAGATCGAGCAGGAAGCCGAGTACCTCGCCGAGCACTCGCACACAGCCAGGGTCGTCGTCGATTTCTTCAAGGATCTCGACAACGGCATCAAGGTCGCCACCGGAAACGTGGTCGACCTGAAGATTCTGCTCGCCGCGGGCATTGCCGGTTTCACCATCTTCGAGGTCGGCGCCAATGCCGCGACGCCGGTCTGGGTCACGCTGGCGATCTTTGCCCTCAACCACATGATCCAGGCCAACATGGCTGCCGCGGAGCAGGCGGAGCCGGCAGGCGCGACGGCCTGACCCGTCAGGGGCGAGAGCGCAAATTCATGGATTTCAGTTTCTGCCACTCCATGCCGGGGCGCATTCGTCTGAGCATTCCCGCGCTCGGGCAAAACCGCAAGCTGGGCGAGATCTGCCTCGGGTGGCTGCGGGCGCAGGACGGCATCAGGACTGCGCGGATCAACTACGACTGCGCGAGCCTCGTGCTGGAATATGATCCGGCGCACGAGCCAAGACTGCTCGCGCTGCTGAACGGCTTCAAGAGCATGAGCCTCGCCGACGTCAAGGCGCTGTGCGCCGGCGCCGCGCAGGACGCGGTCGCGCCGCGCGCCAGCGTGCCGGAGGTCTCGAAGCGCTCGCCGCTGGCGCTGCCGACGCTGTCCCTGTTCATGGCCTTCAGCGCCAACCCCGTGATCGCGGCGATCAACATGCCGCTGATGCTGTGGAACGCGATCCCGATCGCCAAGCGCGCCTGGAAGGTCTGGGCGAATGAGAGCCGGCTCAACATCGACGTGCTCGATACGCTCGCGATCTCAGCCTCGGTGCTGCAGGGCAACCCGCTGGCCGGCTGCATCGTCACCTGGCTGATCAAGCTCGGCGACTGGATCCGCGACCTGACCGCGGCAGGTTCGCGGAAGGCGATCAACGAGCTGCTTGAATTCCAGTCCAAGACGGCCTGGCTGCTGCGCGATGGCGAGGTGGTGTCGATCCCCGCTGCCGAGCTGCAGAACGGCGACATCGTCGTGGTGTATCCCGGCGAGATGATCCCCGTCGACGGCGAGATCATCGACGGCTCCGCCACCATCGACCAGAAGACGATCACCGGCGAGGGCCTGCCGGTGCATCGCGGCAAGGGCGAAGCCGCCTTCGCCGCCACGGTGATCCGCGAGGGCCAGATCACGTTGCGCGCGTTGCGCGTCGGAACCGCGACCACCGCCGGCCAGATCGTGCGGCTGATCGAATCCGCGCCGATCGGCGACACCCGCATGCAGAACCACGCCGAACGCTTCGCCGACCGGCTCGTGACCCCGACGCTGGCGCTCGCCACCGGCACCGCCATGGTCTCGGGCGACTTCAATCGCTTCCTGTCGCTTGTGATCGTCGATTACGGCACCGGCATCCGCGTCGCTGCGCCCACCTCGGTGCTGTCCTCGATGACGCTGGCGGCCCGCACCGGCATGATCATCAAGAGCGGCGGCCACATGGAGAAGCTTGCCGGGATCGACACCATGGTGTTCGACAAGACCGGCACCCTGACTCACGGCACGCCCGCCGTCATCGACGTGATTTCGTACCAGAACTCCATCACGCCGAACCACCTGCTCGGGCTCGCCGCCGCCGCCGAGACCAAGCTGCAGCATCCGGTCGCCGAAGCGCTGCGGACGCGGGCCCGGCAGCTCGCGGTGAACATCCCGCCGTGCAACGAGACCACCTACCGCCTCGGCCTTGGCGTCGAGGGCCAGGTCAACGGCTACTACGTCCATGTCGGCAACCAGCGCTTCATGCGCCAGAGCCAGATCGCGGTCGACGCCTCGGCCCTCGATCGCGCAGCGCTCGACGAGCGCGGCTATTCGAGCCTCTACATCGCCGTGGACGGCAAGCTCGCGGGCCTCGTGCCCTACTCCGATGAGATCCGCGAGGAGAGCCGTTCAGTGATCCAGCGGCTGCATGCGCTGGGCGTCAAGAACAGCATCATGCTGACCGGCGACAATGCGGTGGTGGCGCGCGCCGTCTGCGAGAATCTCGGGCTCACCGAGCACTTCGCCGACATGCTGCCGGCCGACAAGGCCAGCGTCATCCAGGAGCTGCAACGCCAGGGGCGCAGGGTCGCCATGGTCGGCGACGGCATCAACGATTCCCCCGCGCTCAGCTTCGCCGACGTCGGCATCGCGATGAAGCACGGCGCCGAGGTCACGCACGAATCCGCCGACGTCATCCTGATGGAAGATTCGCTCTGGAAGCTTGTCAAGGCGGTCGAGATCTCGCAGGGCGCCGTCAGCCTCATCAAGCAGAACTACGCCATCGTCGCCGCGCTCAACACGCTGGCGCTTGGCCTTGCCCTGCCGGGCGGCCTGATCACGCCGGAGGTGACCGCGCTGATCAGCAACGGCTCGGCGATCCTCGCGAGCTTCAACGGCATACGGCCAATCCTCCGCTATCAATGAGCCAGGACCTCACCCAGCTCCTTGTTCTTCCTCCCGGCGATCACGCCGCACTGCAAGCCGCCGTCAAGACGCTGGAGAGCTCCAACCTCGCGGCAAGGATCGCCGACTATGCCGGCGTCCCGGTCAATCGCGTCCTCAACCTGCTGCCGAAAGCCGCCAACCGCCAGCTCAGCGGGCTGGTGCGCACGGCGGTCATGAAGGGGCTGGAGGTCGCCGTCGACACGCTCGACGAGAAGCCGCCGCCTTCACCGGCGGTGACCTTCTCCTCGTTCCTCGCCGGGGTGACCGGAGGCGTGAGCGGTCTGTTCGGCTTCGGTGCGCTCGCAGTCGAGCTTCCTTTGACGACGACGTTGATGCTGCGCGCGATTGCCGAGATCGCGCGGCACCAGGGCGAGGATCTCTCAAAGATCGAGGCACGGCTCGCCTGTCTCGAAGTCTTTGCCTACGGCACCAAGCGAACCGACGAGAGTGTCGACATCGGCTACTACGCCGCCCGCGCGCTGATCAGCAAATACACCAGCGACGCGGCCGCCTATATCCTGGAGCGCGGCGCGGTCGACGCTTCCGCGCCGGTGATCTCCAATCTGGTCAGCGAGATCGTCTCCCGGTTCGGACTGGTGGTCTCGGACAAGGCCGCGGCCGGCGCGGTGCCGATCATCGGCGCGGCGTTCGGCGCGACCGTCAACGTGATCTTCATGGACCATTTCCAGAAGATCGCGAAAGGGCACTTCACCGTGCGCCGGCTGGAACGGCTCCATGGCAGCGCCGACGTCCGGCAACATTATGCGGCGATCGCAGCGAGGCTCGCGCCGCGCCGCGGCGTTGCGACGGCATGAGGCGTTTGGCAGCAATTGGATATCAGCGCCGTGCTTCCGCCTGAGGACACCAGGCTGCGTGACCTTCGTCGCATGCGGGCGCTCGCCACGGGCCTGCTGGTGCTCATGCTGTTGGTTTTTCTGGCGACCTGGATGGCGCAGCCGCACTGGCCGTGGCTGGCCTATCCGCGCGCCTTCGCCGAAGCCGGCATGATCGGCGCCTGCGCCGACTGGTTCGCGGTCGTCGCGCTGTTTCGTCATCCGCTCGGCATCCCGATTCCGCACACCGCGATCGTGCCGCAGAGCAAGCAGCGCATCGCGGTGGCGCTGGGCCGCTTCATCGCCAACAACTTCCTGTCGCCGCGCGTGATCGGCGATCGCATCCGCGACGTCGATATCGCCGGCTGGGCGGCGCAATGGATCGAGCGGCCGTCGCACGCCCGCAGCGCGGCGCAACGCACGGTCTCGGCAGCCCATCAGGCCCTGCAGGCGACGCCAAGCGCCGACCTCAACGCCTTTCTGACCCGCCGCACCCGGCAGGGGATCGCGGCGGTTCCGGTGGCTCCGCTCGCCTCGCGCGTGCTGGCGCTGTTGTGGGCGCATGGCGACGCGCAGGCCCTGGTCGAGCGCATGATCACATCGGCGAGCACGGCGCTCGCCAACAACAAGGAAACCATCCGCAAGAAGGTCTCGCAGCGCTCCTACCGGTTCGTGCCGAAATGGGTCGACGGCATGGTGGCCGATCGCGTCATCTCCGGCATTGGTCAGACGCTCGACGAGATGCGCGAGCCGAACCATCCCTGGCGGATCGAACTCAAGGCCGAGATCGAGCGCCTGATCGACCGGCTCGCCACCGATCCCGACTACCTCGCCAAAGGCGAGGAGCTGAAGCAGCAGATGCTCGACAACCCCGCCGTGATCCGGCAGATCGACGCGATGTGGCAGGCCATCGAGGCGCGGCTGAACTCCGCGGCCACCTCGGCCGCGATCGCGGACGCCATCGAGACCGCCCTGATCTCCGTGGCCGCACGGGTCCGCGACGATGCCGAGATGCGCGACCGCATCAACCGCTGGCTTCGCGTCGCCGCGTTGCGCGCCGTTGCATCGCGACGCCAGGAAATCGCGGCCTTCATCCGCAAGGTGGTCGAGAACTGGGACACCGAGACGCTGATCATGCGGATCGAGTTGCAGGTCGGGCGCGACCTGCAATTCATCCGGATCAACGGAACTGTCGTCGGCGGGCTGGTCGGCCTGCTGATCTTCTCGGTCTCGCGCTGGCTGTAGCGCGTTCGCTCGCGCTCAGGGAAAACGAATGCGCAGCAGCGGCAACTGCTGCAGCCTGTCGAGCAGGCGCACCATCTGGCCTGCGGCCAGGCTGAGGCAGCCGAGCATGAAGTGACGGCGGGTCAAGCCGCGCGCGCGGTCCGCGAATTCCAGGCGCTGGAGACGCGGTTCGGGAGGCGTGTGCGTACGCAAGGCGGGAAGCGTCGTCATAGACATCAGCCGATCGGGATGCGGATTTCCGGTGCCGTGGTCATCTGCTCGATCGTGTTGTCGAACGACAGGCAATCCGGATTCTCGCCCGGCATCCGGCGCAGCGTCTCAGCGAACTCTTCCTGCTCCAGCAGGAACGAACGTCCGTCGCGCAGGCGGGCATAGGCGGCCCAGGGCACGAATTTGGTGAACGGAAACGGGAATCCCGCGCGCGGCGACACGTCGATGTTCAGGCCGGAGACGAACAGCACGTTCTTGGCCTGGAACGCCGGCTCGCGCAGGATGCTCCGATAGGTGCGATCGAACTCGGCCTGGGTGACGAAGCGGGCGGCATCCAATGCAGGATGCGGCGAGGTCACCAGCGCCGGCATCACAGGCGCGAGCGCCGCCTCGAGAATGTCATGGCCCTCGGGACCTTCGGCCTGCGCACGGCGGAAGTGAAACAGATCGGGCGACAGCGCAGAGCCGATCGGCGCCGGTGTCTCGCCAAAGCAGGCTTCGCCGAGCCGTTCGCGGATCGCCGCACTTGCGCGAAAAATCTTCGACGTGCTCAGCACGTGCAGCGGCTGGCGCGGTGTTTCGACCATGCGGTCGAGCCGCAGAAAGAGACCTTCGCTGCGGCTATCGTCGAGATAGTGATTGTCGATCCGGAACACCGGCTCGCCATTGAGCCGACCGCGTTGCACCTGCTTACAGGCATGCGCGTATTCGTCCTCATACCAGCGCAGCACGCCGCAGAGCTTGCCGCAGCAATCCCCGAACCTGCAGCCTTCGGTGCGGTGGCGCTGATAGATCCCGAAGCGGCCATCATCGGGATTGTAGCCGACATGGCTGGCCTGGATCAGCACCAGGTCCTCGCCGTGATGGGCAAACGGCCCGTGGCGGTTGATCGCGACCTTGCCGCCGACCCGCCCATGGTCGAACGGAAAGGTTCCGAAATGCTGGGCCAGCAGCATGACCGGATAGCCCTGGCTCTCATCGGAGCAGAAGGCGCGCGACGGCAGCATGTGATGCCGCTCAAAGCCGAGCGACCGGCAATAGTTGTAGAGCCGCGGAACGAAATGGCCGTAGCGCATCGCAAAACGACCAACCCGGAAGGTTTCGATCATCCCGCTGCCGCCCGACCGCTCCGACCAATCCAGAGTGCACGCGGGGCGCACATCCCCCGCTTCCGCTAACCGACGGGAACGGTAGATGCGCTTGTTGACGGTTATGTGAAATAGGCGCCCGGTGGCGCGCTCAGCGCCCCCAGCGCAGCACCACCGGATCGAGCGAGCGCGCGATCTCGATCAGGCCGGCGCGCGTCGCCGGATGCAACGGTTGCAACGGGTGCCGCACCGCATCCGACTTGATGACGCCGCCCTCGCGCATCAGCACCTTGCAGGCCTGCAGCCCGCATTGCCGGTTCTCGTAATTGATCAGCGGCAGCCAGCGCGCATAGGCCTGCACGGCCTCGTCGCGGCGGCCGGCGAAGAACGGATCCATGATCTGGCGGATGCCGTCGGGATAGCCGCCGCCGGTCATCGCGCCGGTGGCGCCGGCA
>DASVOL010000478.1:0-2031 GCA_036383375.1 Bradyrhizobium sp.
CGCATCCTGACGAAGGAGGAGACGGATCGCCTCGAAGGCCTCGCGCGGCGACGCCTCGCCGGCGAACCGGTGGCGCGCATTCTCGGCATCAAGGAGTTTTGGGGACTGCCGCTGCATCTGACCGCCGCAACGCTGGTGCCGCGCCCCGATACCGAGACCGTGGTCGAGCGCGCGCTCGAATTGCTGCGAGCCGACGGCGCCGCCGACCGCGCGCTGCGGATCGCCGATCTCGGCACCGGCTCCGGCGCGATCCTGCTGGCCCTGCTCTCGGAACTGCCGAACGCGCATGGCTTCGCCACCGACATCTCGGCCGAGGCGTTGCAAACAGCGAGCCGGAACGCCGCCGAGCTCGGGCTCAGCCAGCGCGCGACGTGGATCGCGTGCGATTATGGCAGCGGCCTGACTGGCGCGTTCGACCTGATCGTGTCGAATCCGCCGTACATCCCCTCGGCCGACATCGCCGGTCTCGACATCGAGGTGCGCGCGCATGATCCGCGCGCGGCGCTCGACGGCGGGGCCGACGGGCTCGATGCCTACCGCGCGCTGATTTCGCAATCTGCGGGTCTTTTGACTCCGGGTGGATTTCTGGTTGTGGAAGTCGGACAGGGCCAGAGCGGCGACGTTGAAGCGCTGATGACGGCTTCCGGGTTATCCCCAACGGGGCCGCCCAAGGCCGATCTCGGGGGCATTCCGAGGGCCGTTTCTGCCCGCCGGGTGCCCCGATAAAGTCCTATTGGAACGCAAAAAAACCTCTTGGAATATCCCCCGGGAACGACTACGTTCCGGCCACAACATCGGTGCTGGCCCCGTAACCGTTACGGGTGATGACCAGGGTTCAGCAGAGCCCGCCGATCGAAAGGTTCCAGGAACGCAGGTCTCATTGAGCGCAATAGCCGAAGCTGTGCTGCTCTCGACCGCCAAGCGAACGAAAGCCTGTTATTGCGCTTGAACACCTACGCACGAGAACTGGGCCTGTCTCAACGGGCAGAATGATTTGGTCGCTGGCGCGTTTGGCCGGCGGCGGTTGGGGAACGCGTCTTTGCTGAACGCGACTTTGCTGAACGAGATGGTCGGCGACATCGATGCCTCTTCGAACGGTATTGCGATTCCGTGCGCCTAGGCGCGCGCCGAATCGGATTCCGGGAATTGGACTCTAGGAACTGGACTCTGGGAAATCGGACTTCTGAGAATCGGACTGTGGACTGCAATAACTTCAGGGCTGGAATAAAAGGCGACAGATGAGAAACGGTCAGAACAACAAGCGGATGCGCAACCGGAATAACAACAACAATAATAACAACAATAACCGGCGCGGCCAGAATCCCCTGACACGGGTGTACGAATCGAACGGACCCGACATCAAGATCCGCGGCACGGCCTCCCACGTGGCCGAGAAATACGTCCAGCTTGCGCGCGATGCACGCTCCTCCGGCGATCCGGTGGCAGCCGAGAACTACTACCAGCACGCTGAGCACTACTACCGGATCATCGCGGCCGCGCAGGAGCAGTTCCGGCAGAATCAGCAGCAGCCGCGCCCCGACGCCGAGGTGACGCAGACCGAAGACGGCGACGACGACAGCGACGGCTATTCAAGCTTCGGCCAGGAGCCGGGCTTCGTGCCGCAGCAGCAACAGCCCTTCATGCGCGACAACGGCCAGCAGCCCTACCAGCAGCAACCGCGCGAGCATCGCGAGCGTGACCAGCAGCCGCGAGAGCAGCAGCCGCGCGAGCACCGCGAACGCGAGCATCGTCCGCAGCCGCAGTATCAGCCGCAACCGCAGGTCCAGCCGCAGCCGGTGCTGGCTGACGCCGGCGGCGTCGATCGCCTGCCCTCGTTCATCACCGGCGGCGCGCAGCCGCAGGTCAACGGCGGCACCTATGAAGCCAGCAATGGCGGCGCAGAGCGCGGCGAACGCAGCGAGCGCTTTCCGCGCCGTCGCCGCCGTCCGCACGGCCCGCGTCCCGACATGGCGGCGCAGCCGGCGCCGAGCGACGACTTCAATCCGGGCAACGAGTAACGCAACTGTCGGC
>DASVOL010000479.1:0-1633 GCA_036383375.1 Bradyrhizobium sp.
GCTCATCCAGAGCGTGGTAGCCGAAGACCGCTCCAATGCCGGCCTGACCGTGATCGTGCTGAAGACCGCCGACCAGAAGAGCCGCCTGATGCGCGTGGTCGCCCCGCTCGGCGTGCTGCTGCCCTCCGGCCTCGGCCTGAAGCTCGACAACCAGGACGTCGGCCGCGCCGGCTTTGTCCGCTGCCTGCCCAATGGCTGCGTCGCCGAGGTCGTGATGGACGACAAGCTGCTCGGCCAGCTCAAGAACGCCAAGACCGCAACGTTCATCATCTTCGAGACCCCGGAAGAGGGCATCGGGTTCCCGCTGAGTCTGAATGGGCTCGCGGAGGGCTATGACAAATTGCCCTAGGCCGGCTGCAACGCGCCATTACTGCGTAGCACCCCCCGCGTAGTAATCGAACAGCCCGCCCGCCTCCGCCGACAGCCAGTCCGCTTCGCCCGTCATGTAACCCTCGACCTGTCCGGTGATGCCGATCAGGAACGAGATCGGCATGCCGTAGAGCGCGAACGGCGTATCGAGCTCGGCAGCGTCGACGCGCGAGACGAGACCGCCGGGATCGAAGCCGATCGTGAGGTGGCGAAGCTTGAGCTGCTTGACGTAGGGCGCGACCAGCGCGCGGTTGCGATCGGTGCTGACAGCGACGACCGCAAGATCGCTGCGGCCGCTGGCGGCGAGGCGATCCAGCATCGGCAGCTCGGTCCGGCACGCGGCGCACCAGGTGGCCCAGAAGTTCAGCAGCACCAGCCTGCCTTTGAACGCGCTGAGATCGAGCGCGCCGCCGGCCAGCGTCGGGATCGCCACCGACGGCACCGGACGGGCGCCTTGAACCAGCGTGAACTGATGCCGGACGGTGCCGAATGGCGGCGGTCCCGACGCTGCGTGCGTCCGTGTCGCCGGCATCGCGAGCGAGGCGCCGGCGCCGATCATGCCGGCGACGACGGCGCGGCGGTTGGGCACGCGAACTGACGTCATGTTGGAGTTCTCCGCTCGGGCTTGGTCGCTCAGGATCGGATGTAGGACCAGCCGGCTTCCTGCAATTCGATGATGCGTCCGGGCCCGTTCGGCACCAGGTCGACATTGTCGAGCAGCACCAGCGGATGTCCCTCGGCGCGCTCCATGCCGAGTTTGGTGGCTTCGCAAACCACGAAGCGGATGTCCGGCGTTAGCCCCCGCACCACCCGCAACAAATCCTTCACCGGCGAGGTATCGGCGCGCAACATGTGGACGCCGGCATTGTAGGCGACGACCTCGATCTCGAACGGCTCGTTGCGCTCCCGATAATATTTCGGAAGGTTGAGCGCGGTCGAGATCAGCGCCCGCATCGTGGTCGGATCGTCGCTGTTGATCGGCAGCACCACATGATGCACGCGCGGCTCCGCCTTCTTCGGCTCCGGCTTGGAGACCGCCGCGACCGAACCGGTGAGCAGCAATGTCACCGCGAACGGCACCGCGAAGGCCAGCGCAAGCCCCACGGCCAGCGTCAGGATGCGGCGAGAGACGCGCATCGCGGCCAGCTCACGGCAAGCTCGCGAGCAAGCCGAATTGGCTGCGCTTGGCGTAGGCGACGATCGCGCTCAACGTCAGCAGCACCAGGGCGGGCACCGGCGAGCCGCCGATCAGGAACAGATGCGT
>DASVOL010000480.1:0-2276 GCA_036383375.1 Bradyrhizobium sp.
TCGCGGGTGATGATGTCGAAGGCAATCGTCAGCAGCGCGTCGCCGGCGAGGATCGCGGTGGCGTCGTCATAGGCCTTGTGCAGGGTCGGGCGGCCGCGGCGCAGATCGGAATTGTCCATGGCGGGCAGATCGTCGTGGATCAGCGAGTAGCAGTGGATGCATTCGAGTGCTGCGCCCACCAGCAGGGCCGATTCGCGCGGGATGCCGAATACCGCGGCGCTCTCGACCGCGAGGAACGGCCGCAGCCGCTTGCCGCCGCCGAGGCTCGAATAGCGCATGGCCTCGATCAGCCGCTTCGGCCGCACGATCTCGTCGCTCTCGGCCGCATCGGACAGCAGTTTGGCGAGCAGGGCTTCGGTATCCTCCGCGGTCTGGTCCAGCCGCTTGGAAAACTCTGCAGTACCGGTCGTCATTAAGAATTGCTCCAGATCGATTTTCGGCCGGACAATCGTTGATGGCATCGGCTTCGTCAATTCCCGCCCTGCGATGGATTGCGCCTTAAAAGTGCTGGAAAAACCGTGAATTATCCCATTGACGTCTGATGACGCCGGCCGTGTTCTGGCTGAAGGCTCCGAAATCCTCCCTGGAAAGGTCCTCCCCGGAAACCCCAGCTTTGCGCATTGTCCGGATTTTATTGCTGCTTTTGCTGGCCTTGCTGTTGCTGCCCTATCTGGTGACGCCGTTCTACCGCACCGGTCAGCCAGTTTCGGCCCTGATGGCGTGGCGGACCCTGCGAGGGGCCCCGGTGACGCGGCATTGGGTCGATTTCGGCGCCATGTCGCCCTATCTGCCGCGGTCCGTGGTCGGCTCGGAGGACGCCCATTTCTGCAAGCACCGGGGTGTCGATTGGGGGGCGCTGCGCGAGGTGATCGACGATGCCGGGGACGGTGAGGCGGCGCGCGGCGGCTCGACCATCACCCAGCAGGTGGCCAAGAACCTGTTCCTGTGGCCCGGCCGCAGCGTGATCCGCAAGGGACTGGAGCTGCCGCTGGCGCTCTGGATCGATTTCGTGCTGCCCAAGCAGCGAATTCTGGAAATCTACCTCAACATCGCCGAAATGGGGCCATCCGGGCAGTTCGGGGCCGAAGCGGGCGCCCAATATGCCTTCGGCCGGCCGGCGGCCGAGCTGTCACCCCGCGAGGCGGCGCTTTTGGCGGCGATTCTGCCGAATCCGGTCAAAAGGAGTGCCCGGAACCCGGGTCCGGGGGTCCGCAGGCTGTCCGGCACCTACATGGCCCGGGCCAACTCGGTGACGCGCTGCTGGCGCGAAAATCGCGGCTCTTGAGCGCGATTTCGGGCGGATTTTGCTGTCTCCGGGCCTAGATTTACGCGGTCCCTTCCTCTATAAGCGCGGCCTTACCGGCATCGCAGCTTGCGCTTCGAAGCGCTGAGCCCGTCCGCATTTCGGACGATGCCTCCGCAACACCCTAGAGGACACCGTCATGGCCGTTCCCAGAAGAAAAACCTCGCCGTCGCGCCGTGGCATGCGCCGTTCGGCCGATGCGATCAAGACCCCGACCTATGTCGAGGACAAGGACTCCGGCGAGCTGCGCCGTCCGCACCACCTCGACCTGAAGACCGGCATGTACAAGGGCCGCCAGGTCCTGAAGGCCAAGAAAGAGTCCTGATCGGACCTTCGGCTGTCGCGCCGCAGGGCATGATCCGGAAAAGTGCGTAGCGGTTTTCCGATAAGGTCATGCTCAAATCAAAACGGCGCTGCGCCTGAATTTCGGCCAACGAGTGCGGTCAACACGGGCGCGTCGGCGGCGAGGCCATTGAGCATCGCCGCATTGCTGGTTCTCCCTGAATAAGGCGCAAGCCCGATGGTCGGTTTTCCGCTGCTGCTCGTTCCGCTCGCGGTCTACAACATCATCGCCTTCCTGATGCCCGGCGTGTCCTTCACGGACCCGCTGATCAGGCTGACATTGCTGTCGGGCGAACAATGGCAGATCACGCTCAGCGACATGCTGCTCGCCGCCGGCGTGCTGCTGTTGCTGCTCGAGGTCATCAAGGGCGCGCGCCCCGGCGCGAAATATCTCACCGACCATCTGCTGTCGCTGATCGTGTTCGGCGCGGCCGCCGCCGAATTCGTGCTCTGGCCGAAATTCGGCAACTCGACCTATTGCCTGCTCACGCTGCTGGCGCTGGTCGATTTCATTTCCGGAATTGCGCTACGCGCCCGCCGCCGTGCGGTGGTCGCTGCACCGGCGCCGAGCGTCAGCAAGGTCCTGCCCGAGGCGCAGCAATCTGCGCCGGCACCCGCGCCGGGTCCTGAG
>DASVOL010000481.1:0-8335 GCA_036383375.1 Bradyrhizobium sp.
GGGTCTCGATCACCGGGAGCGCGGTCAGCGAGCCGGCGCCGTTATCGTCGTTCATTTTGGCGGCGCGCTCGAGCAGCCGCGAGTGCAGATAGAACACGTCGCCCGGATAGGCTTCGCGGCCCGGCGGACGCCGCAGCAGCAATGACATCTGGCGGTACGACACCGCCTGCTTGGAGAGATCGTCGTAAATGATCACTGCATGCATGCCGTTGTCGCGGAAGAACTCGCCCATGGTGCAGGCGGTGAAGGGCGCGATGTACTGCATCGGCGCCGGATCAGAAGCGGTGGCGGCGACGACGATCGAATATTCCAGCGCGCCCTGCTCTTCGAGCACCTTCACGAACTGCGCAACCGTGGAGCGCTTCTGGCCGACCGCGACGTAGACGCAGTACAGCTTGATGTTCTCGTCCGGCTGCGCGTTGAGCGGCTTCTGGTTGAGGATGGTGTCGAGCGCGATCGCGGTCTTGCCGGTCTGCCGGTCGCCGATGATCAGCTCGCGCTGGCCACGGCCAACCGGGATCAGGGCGTCGATCGCCTTGAGGCCAGTCGCCATCGGCTCGTTCACCGACTTGCGCGGAATGATGCCGGGCGCCTTGACGTCGACGCGCTTGCGTTCGCTCGCCTGGATCGGACCCTTGCCGTCGATCGGGTTGCCGAGGGCGTCGACGACGCGGCCGAGCAGGCCCTTGCCGACGGGCGCGTCCACGATGGCGCGGGTGCGCTTGACGGTCTGGCCTTCCTTGATCTCGCGGTCGGCGCCGAAAATCACGATACCGACGTTGTCGGTTTCGAGATTGAGCGCCATGCCGCGCGTACCGTTCTCGAACTCGACCATTTCACCGGCCTGAACATTGTCGAGACCGTAGACGCGGGCAATACCGTCGCCGACCGACAGCACCTGGCCAACTTCGGTGACTTCGGCTTCCTGGCCGAAATTCTTGATCTGGTCCTTGAGGATCGCAGAAATTTCTGCGGCGCGGATGTCCATCAGCCTGCCTCTTTCATCGCGTTCTTGATCGAATTGAGTTTGGTGCGAAGCGAACTATCCACCATGCGGCTGCCGAGCTTGACCACCAGGCCACCAATAATGGAGGGATCGACCTTCACGTTGAGCGCGACGTCCTTGCCCGTCACTGATTTCAGTGCGGCCTTCAGCCCGTCGAGATTCTTGTCACTGAGCTGCTCGGCGACGGTGACTTCCGCAGTCGCCTCGCCCTTGAACTTCGCCACCAGCGCGCGATAGGCGCGGATCACATCGGCCACGGCAAACAGCCGGCGATTGGCGGTGAGCACCTTGAGGAATTTTGCCGACGTGCCGGCGATGCCGGCCTTGTCGAGCACCGCGGTCAGCGCCTTCAGCTGGGCGTCGGCGGCAAACACCGGGCTGCGGACGAGGCGCTTGAGATCGGCGCTCTCGTTGAGCATGGCCTCGAATTTGTCGAGGTCGGCCCGGACCTGGTCGACGGATTGCTCGTCGCGCGCCAACTCGAACAGGGCCGTTGCATAACGACCGGACACTCCCGAAACGGACGGATCTTCAGCAGCCACGAGCTCGCTCTTTTTTGCTGTCAAATTCGCAAGGGAAAAACCGTCGCCACCAAAGCAGCGCCTAGCGATCCAAGCCCTTGGAATTCAAGCGGGACTTCGATTTTCGACCGGCACAGGACGTGCCGGGACCGTTAAAATCGTGGCTTTGCTAACATAGCCATCGCGCAGGTGCAACATGACGGCATCGTGCGAGCCGCCTTGTCGCATGCGGTTTTTCACGACCACGGCCGTCGCTCGAATCAGAAAAATTCGGCGCGCGGAAATTCAGCGCGCGACCCCCGATTCGCGCTACCGCGGATTTGTTCCATCGAAATTTGCATGGGCCCATGGCTGGGCGCGCAAGGAACCCGAAACGCGCCGCGGTTTCATTTGGCGATTACTTACTGAAAACTTACCGCAGGCTTACTAATCAGTATTCGTAAGTATTATATTGGTTAAAAATTCGTTAAAGGCCAAGGTTACGGAACCTCAGTTGAATACCCCAAAGCGGTAACAAGATATTTCAGCCCGAGACATTCGGGATTTACTGCCCAATTCGTGCCTCATTGCGAAACCAAACGGCTTTGGTCAACGAAGGGACGGGGGTTCCACTTGCCGCGCTTGTGGCAATACTGTCTGAGGGTCTTATCAATGCTGAATATCAAGAAGGCGGCGGGCAATATAACCCGCTCGCGTACGGCGCTTGCGTTTGTCGCCGCAACTATCCTGGTCGGGGGCAGCGTGACGGAGGCGTCCGCGAAGTCCAGGCACCACCATCAGCGCCACCACCATCATCACCACGCCCGCGCCGAAGGTTCGTCCTGGCGCGACGCCAATGCATCGATCCAGCCGTCCGGCGGCCACACGTTCTCGGGGATGGCCTCCTTCTACGGCAATGAGTCGGGCAGCCGCACCGCTTCCGGCCAGCGCTTCAATCAGAACGCCATGACCGCCGCCCACCGCTCGCTGCCGTTCGGCACCAAGCTCCGCGTCACCCATGGCGATCGTAGCGTCGTCGTCACCATCAACGATCGCGGCCCGTTCATCCGCGGCCGCGTACTCGACCTCTCGACCGGCGCAGCCCGCGCCATCGGCCTGACCGGTCGCGGCGTCGGCCGCGTCACCGCCGAGGTCGTCTCGTAAGCGCTTCAGTAAGCGTTGCGTTGCGTATCGGCCGCGAGGCCTGCCTCGCGCCAAAAGGCCTGCCGTCGCGAATGACGGCAGGCTTTTTCTTTTCGGGCCGTGCTGCCAGCCGCCCGTCATTGCGAGCGGAGCGAAGCAATCCATTTCACCGCGTTTGCGGACACATGGATTGCTTCGTCGCTTCGCTCCTCGCAATGACGGAGGACAGTGAACGAACTAGAGGAAGCTCTGCGGATCGACGTCGACCTCGAGCTTCAGATTGCCCTTGGTCTTCGGACCCGCCTCCAGCCATTCGCGCAGATATTGCGACAGGTCGACATTGCGCAGCGACTTCACCAGCAGGCGAAAGCGGTACCGGCCCTTGATGACCGCAAGCGGGGCCTCGGCGGGACCGAGCACCTGGATCCGCTCGTCGAGCGGCGCGACCGCCGCCAGCTTACGCGCAAAGCCTTCCGCCGTCGGGCGGTCGCCGGCGGAGATGATCAGGCTCGCCAGCCGGCCGAACGGCGGATAGCCGGTGCGCTCGCGGATATCGATCTCGCTGGCGTAGAACGCCTCCCGGTCGTTCGCGATCAGGGCCTTGATGACCGGATGTTCCGGCTGATGGGTCTGCAGATAGCCGACGCCGCGGCCCTGCTCGCGGCCGGCCCGGCCGACCACCTGGTTCAGCAACTGGAACGTCCGCTCCGCGGCGCGCGGATCGCCGTTGCTGAGGCCCAGATCGGCATCGATGACGCCGACCAGATTGAGCCGCGGGAAGTTGTGCCCCTTGGCTACCAGCTGGGTGCCGATGATGATGTCGACGCGGCCTTCGGCAATCTCATTGAGCTCGCTGCGCATGGTCTCGATCGAGGTGATGAGATCGCTCGACAGCACCATGGTGCGCGCCTCGGGAAAGATACTCGCGGCCTCCTCCTGCAGGCGCTCGACGCCGGGGCCGACCGCAGCCAGCGATTCCTCTGCCGCGCAATGCGGACAGATGTTCGGGCGCGGCATCGAGAAGCCGCAGTGATGGCAGACCAGCCGCTGGCGGAATCTGTGATCGACCAGCCATGCGTCGCAGATCGTGCAGGCGAAGCGGTGGCCGCAGGCGCGGCAGAGCGTCAGCGGCGCATAGCCGCGCCGATTGAGGAACAGCAGCGCCTGCTCGCGGCGCTCGATCGCATATCGAATCTGCTCGGCCAGAACCGGCGAAATGAAGCGCCCGCGCGGCGGCGGCGCACGGCGCATGTCGATCGCCTCGATATGCGGCATGCGCTGGCCGCCGAACCGCGACGGCAGCGCGACGCGCTGGTAGCGCCCCTTGCGCGCGTTGACCTCGCTCTCGACCGAGGGCGTCGCCGACGCCAGCACGATCGGGATCTTTGCGATATGGGCGCGGACCACCGCCATGTCGCGCGCGTGATAATGGGCGCCCTCGTCCTGCTTGTAGGCCTGGTCGTGCTCCTCATCGACGATGATGAGGCCGAGATCGGCATAGGGCAGGAACAGCGCGGAACGGGCGCCGACCACGACCGGCGCCTTGCCCTCGGAGATCGCCGCCCAGTTGCGCGCCCGCGTGCGCGGCGTGAGCTCCGAATGCCATTCCAGCGGCCGCACGCCGAAGCGCTGCGCGAAGCGGTCGAGGAACTGGCCGGTCAGCGCGATCTCCGGCATCAGGATCAGGGTCTGCTTGCCGCGGCGGATATTCTCGGCGATCGCCTCGAAATAGACTTCGGTCTTGCCGGAACCGGTGACGCCGTCGAGCAGTGCGACGTGGAAGCTGCTGCTAGCCGCCAGCGTTCGCATCACGTCGACCGCACTGCGCTGCTCGCGCGAGAAATCCGGCTGCGCAAAGGCGGGATCAGGAATAGGTGGCGGCGCGGGCGGCGGCATCGCCTCGACCGTCAAGGTGCCCTCGTCGACCAAGCCGTCGACCACGCCCGAGCTGACGCCGGCCTCCCGCGCCGCCTCCGACTTGCCGTGCAGCAAGCCATCCGACAGCACCTCGATCAGCCGCCGGCGCGCCGGTGTCAGGCGCCGCGGCGGCTCGCCGACCAGGCGGACTCCGAGGCGCATCCGCTCCGGCCCGAGATTCTCGCCCATCCGCAACGTCATCCGCAGCACCATGCCGCGCGCCGACAGCGTGTAAGTGGAGACCCAGTCGACGAGCTGGCGCAGCTCGGCCCTGAGCGGCGGAACATCGAGCTTCTCGCTGACGTCCTTGAGCCGATTGTGCAGCCGCGGATCCGGCCTGGCATTCTCGGCCCACACCACGGCTACGACCTCGCGCGGCCCGAGCGGAACACAGATCACGTCGCCGGGCGCAAGCTCCATGCCGCGCGGCACGCGGTAGGAATAGGTCTGGTTCAGCGCGACAGGCACCAGCACGTCGACGATCCGTGTCGTCGATGCGGGGGCTGGGCTGGGGCGCGTGCTGTGGTCCATTGAATCAGAGCTTTGGAATCAGAGCTTTGAGCCGGGCTAGCACCGCTGCGCGGTCTTAGCGAACGGTAAACGAAGGCAGTGCGATATAATCAGGAGATTAGCAGCGCCAATAGCCCTCAAGGACATGCCGGTTCAAGACATGGCCCGGACCGATCAGCCCATCCCGCCGCTCGAGCTCGACTGCGCCGACGTCACCGTCACGCAGGAGATGACGCGCTGGCTGTCGCATCTGCGCGCCGAACGGCGGCTGTCGCCGAAGACACTCGAGGCCTACGCTCGCGATGTGCGGCAATGCCTGGCCTTTCTGGCCGGGCACTGGGGCGCGCGCGTGACGCTTGCGCAATTCTCTGCACTCGAGGCCAGCGATGTCCGCGCCTTCATGGCGATGCGCCGCGCTGAGGAGATCGGCGGCCGATCGCTGATGCGGGCGCTGGCCGGCCTGCGCTCGTTCGGACGTTTCCTGGAACGCGAAGGCAAGGGCAAGGTCGGGGCGCTGTCGGCGATCCGCGCCCCCAAGGTGGCAAAGAGCCTGCCGAAGCCGATCCATATGGAAGCGGCGAAGCGCTTTGCCGATGCCGACGAGCGCGCCGGCGAAACCCGCGAGACCTGGATCCTGGTGCGCGACGCCGCGGTGATGGCGCTGCTCTATGGCTCGGGCCTGCGCATCTCCGAGGCGCTGGGGCTGAAGCGCCGCGACGTGCCGAAGCCGGGCGAAGGCGACGTGCTTGTCGTGACCGGCAAGGGCAACAAGACCCGCATGGTGCCGGTGCTGCAGAACGTGCTGCAACTGATCGCGGACTATGCGGCGATCTGCCCGCATCAGCTCGGCCCGACCGGACCGATGTTCGTCGGCGCGCGCGGCGGACCCTTGAGCCCGCGTATCATCCAGCTCACCATGGAGCGGCTGCGCGGCGCGCTCGGCCTACCCGACAGCGCAACGCCGCATGCGCTGCGGCACTCCTTCGCCACGCATCTGCTCAGCCGCGGCGGCGATTTACGCGCGATCCAGGAATTGCTCGGCCACGCATCGCTGTCGACCACGCAGATCTACACCGGTATCGACAGCGAGCGCCTGCTCGAAGTCTATCGCTCCGCGCACCCGCGCGGTTGAACGCCCGGACCTGGGTTCAAAATACGGCGCGGGCCCGGCACCAAGGCGCCGTTCATCTTGCGTCGTTCATTTTCATACGGCTGCCACAAATCGCCCGGCACTTGCCTTGTGCGCCGCATTCAGCAATCGTGGCGCGGTCTCATCCGGAGGGGGAATCATGAGCGCACATGAAAGTATGGAGCAAGCGGAGCATGCCGAGCATGCGTCGGGCGAAAACAAGAAGATCGCCCTCCTGATCGCCGTGATCGCGCTCTGCCTGGCGCTGTCGGAAACACTCGGCAAGGGCGCCCAGACCGAATCAATCAGCAAGAATGTCGAAGCCTCCAACCTCTGGGCCTTCTTCCAGGCCAAGAGCATCCGCCGCACCTCGGTGCAGACGGCTGCCGAACAGGGCAAGCTGAACCTTGCGACCACCACCGACGAGGCGGCCAAGGCCGCGCTGCAGAAGCAGATCGACGACTGGCAGAAGACCGCGGCACGCTACCGCTCGGAGCCCGAGACCGGCGAAGGTTCAGAGCAACTCGCCGAACGCGCCAAGCACGCCGAGCATGAGCGCGATGAGGCCACCGCGAAATATCATCACTTCGAGCTTGCCTCCGCCGCCTTCCAGATCGCCATCGTGCTGGCCTCCGCGACTATCATCACCGGCATCGCCGCGCTGGCCTGGGTGTCCGGTCTGGTAACGCTGGCCGGCGTCGTGATGACCTTGCTCGGCCTGTTGCAGCCGCATCTGCTGCATCTGCATTGAGGCTGCACGGCTCCGGCGCCGTCATCCTGAGAGGCTGTGATGGCCGTCATTGCGAGGAGCGATAGCGACGAAGCAATCCATCCTTCCATTCTGCCGAGCTATGGATTGTCGCTTCGCTCGCAATGACGTGGATGGAACCGTGCACCCCGTCATCCTGAGGTGCGAGCGGAGCGAGCCTCGAAGGATGCACGGCCCCACTTCGGCCGATTCATCCTTCGAGGCTCGCCGAAGAGGCTCGCACCTCAGGATGACGGGGCAAGAAGCGATACTTAGAGAACCTTGCTCGTCTGATGCACGCTTTTGCGGAAGCGCGCGATCAGGCGCAGCGTGCGCGCGGTCCAGCCGTCGCCGTCGCCACTGATCATCTCGAGCATGCGCCGCTTGACCGGCTCGACCAGCGCGGTGGCCTTGGCCCGCATCGCCATCACGAAATTATAGAGCGCCTCGAACCAGGGCATCTCCAGCAGCTTCGACCGCGTCACGTCGAACAGGAACGCGGTGACGCCGACGCCGACGATCTTGGCGAACAGGATCAACGAGACCGCGCTGAACCAGTACTGGTTCGCCAACAGCCAAAGTCCGACCAGCTTGAGCGGAAACAGCGGGATCAGCGGCACGACGAAGACGATCAGCGTCATCGCCGGCGACAGCGCATCGACCCGGTCGGCAAGCCATTGCTTGAGCGCGCGGAGCGGAATCCACGCCACCACCCGGGCCACGATCGGCTCGACGTGGTCCCATAGCCAAGCCTCGATCAGGAAGATGATCGCAAGCAGGACCCAGAACGGCTGAAGCAGACGGCGCAACATCACTATGATCTCTACCCGGCTCACGCCGGGATGTTCGATCACATATGGATGGCGCGCTTGCCCACCGCAAGCGCGGCTTCCTTGATCGCCTCAGAGCGGGTCGGATGCGCGTGGCAGGTGCGCGCCAGATCCTCGGCCGAACCGCCGAATTCCATCAGGACGCAGGCTTCGTGGATCATTTCGCCGGCTTCCCGGCCGACAATGTGCACGCCGAGCACCCGATCCGTCTTCGCATCTGCGAGAACCTTCACGAAGCCGTCGGTGGTCTGATTGACCTTGGAGCGGCCATTTGCGGTGAAGGGGAATTTGCCGACGGTATAAGCGACGCCGGCCTGCTTGAGGTCTTCCTCGGTCTTGCCGACCGACGACACCTCCGGCGTGGTATACACAACACCTGGAATGACGTCGTAGTTCACGTGGCCGGCCTGCCCCGCGATGATCTCCGCGCAGGCAACGCCCTCGTCTTCCGCCTTGTGCGCCAGCATCGGCCCGGCCACGACGTCGCCGATCGCGTAGATGCCCTTCACGTTGGTCGAGAAGTGCGCGTCGATCTCGACGCGGCCGCGATTG
>DASVOL010000482.1:0-2203 GCA_036383375.1 Bradyrhizobium sp.
GCTCGCGGAGCTGCGCCGCCGCGCCGGGATCGAACCTGCACCACGCGCCGCCGGTCAGCCGCGCGATCTCGCGGAACGTCTGCTCGGCGGTGGCATCCGCGCCCTCCTGGAACATGAAGACCGGCACCTTGAGCAGGCCGAGCTCACCGGCGCTTGCGCACAGCGCATCGGCGTTCTCCTCCATCGCGTCGCCCACGAACACCAGCGCGCGCACGCCTGCCGCAACCGCCTCGCGGCGGGTCTCCGACAGCACCTTGCCGATCTGGGTGTTGCCGCCCTGGCAATCGATCTTGCTCATCAGCCGCGCGAGCTGCGCGCTGTCGGAGATCCAGCCCGACGCACGGCACTCGTTGAAGCCGCGATAGTACACGAGGCGGATATCCAGGCTGCCGAGCGAGCCGGCCTCGCGGAACATGTCCGCTTGCAGCGTGCACGCCATGTCCCATGTCGGCTGCCGGCTCATCGTGGCATCGAGCGCGAACACCAGCCGGCCGCGTGCGCCGGCGCGATGCGGCGACATCGCGCGCGCCTTGGCCACGAACGCGGCGATGTCATTGGCGCTCGACGCCGGCACGCCAGGCGCATCGGCCGGGCGAACGTCGCTTCCGGATGTGGGTTTGATCGTCTTGCCAGCCATCAGCGCTTGCCTCGTACAGCAAGCACTATGTGGGCCGCGGCATCGGATTGGTCAACGTGACGCGCCCGCCTGCCCGCACCGAATCCCGGGCAGCCCTGTCAGTTCGTGACCGACGGATCCCTCTTGGTCTCGGTCTTGGTCAGCGAGAGCGACTTCTTGACCTTCTCGCCGAAGGTCAGGGGCTTCTCGACCGGCACGTAGAGCGAGACGGGACCCGGCTCCAGAATCTTCGGCGGCGAATTCCTGGTATCCACCGCCGCGACATCGCTATCGGTGTCGGCCAGGAATTTATCGAGCATCGCCTGGATCGAGTCCTTAGCCTTCTCGGGTCCGGTGTCGCGCATGTCGTTGTGCTGGAAGTTGGTGTTCACAACGGTGATGCCGGCCTTCTCGCACTCCTCCTCGTCCGGCACCACGCCGGGATCGGGCTTGAAGTGCTGATCGTGCGACCGGAACGAGAGGATCTTGAACTTGCCGTCGGTCATGAACGGCACGCGCAGATTGTCCAGTGTGACGACCTTCTTGATCTCGTCAGGATACTGCTTGGCGAAATACATCGCGATGTCGCCGCCGTTGGAATGGCCGACCATCGTCAGCTTGCTGTAGTCGGCGTTGGGCTGACGCTTCTTCATCTCCTCGATCGCGAATTTGATGTTGGTGATGCCGCGCTGATACTGCGGCAGGCGCCCGACATAGAGCTCGCCGACCTTGGTCACCATCGGTCCATCCGAAGGCAGGTCGTTCTGAATGCTGATGGTCAGATAGCCGCGCGCCGCGAACACATTCGCGAGGAAGGAATATTCGGTAAATTTGACGGTATTGCCATGATTGAGGATCGCAACCGGGAGCTTGATCATGCCGGCGTCGGCCTGCATCTCCTTGTCGAAGCGCACGGCAACGTCGACCGCGACCGGCCGCTCATCGCGGGTCGGATCCTTGAACATGAGAGTTTCGTGACGGATCGCCCACTTGCTCGCGGTGAAATACGCACCCGTGATCACTACGGAGAGCGAAAGCAGAACGAGAATTCCACGCTTCATGACGTCCTCGAGGTGCCCGCCTTTAACAGGGCGATTTTGGCCGGAGGCTCTTCGGCCTCCTTTTGAGAATATATGTCACAGCGCCATGACAGGAAGTCCAAATATTGTGGCTTCGGTGGCATAACGTTGTGCGCCGCACCTATACTTTGTGCAGTTGCACACGCCTTGCCGCGACGGCTCGTGCTCTCTTCTCTCCTTCGACGCGAGTTCCCAAGGTTGCGTTCGAGCCTTGGATCGCTCTTGGATCGCTCTTGGATCGGCGTTGAGGAGAAACTGGATTTCGGCTGCTTTGTTCCGGCTTTTTGGCCGTGGTGTGGCCAAAATCACCGGGAAACCACGGAATTCAACCAATTTCGGTGTAGATAATCAGCTTCAGGCCGGGATCGTCGTTAGCCTGGAAGCTGGCGTACTCAAAGTTGAGCCGGCCGCGCCTGGGATGGCTGAGCACCTTCCGTCCGGCGACGCTGCTGCTGACGTCATGGGTTCCCCACCAGGCCTCGAACTCGGGACAGCCGTCACGGAGCCT
>DASVOL010000483.1:0-1603 GCA_036383375.1 Bradyrhizobium sp.
GCAATTGCGATGCCGTGCGGAAAACGTCTCATCATCAAATTCATTTCGGGTTGGCGGATTTGCGCGGCTTCGGTGGCGGCGGAGGTGGGGCGGGCTCGGCCGGCGGGCTCGGATTGTTGTCGCCGAGCTTGTCCAGATTCATCACGACATTGCCTTCGAACCGCACGAGCTCGCCGCTGTTGTAGATCCTGAGGCGGTCGGCGGTCAGCGTGCCTTCGAGCAGCTTGACGTCGACATGCTCGTCCGACGACACGTTGCCCTTGTTGATGTCGACAAAGGCCTGCGTCAGCTTGGCTTCATAGCCGGTGGACGACTGCAGGAAGATATCCTGGCGCAGGTCGAGCAGCTGCTTCTTGTTGTCGAAGAAACCGGTGCGCGCGTCCATCGTCACCGTCGACTGATCCTGCTGCGCCACCTTGGCGCGGATCGTCTTCAGCTCGACATGATCAGGGTCGGTGACGTCCTGGATCGCCGCCTTGGCCCACATCTCATAGGGCCGGCCGTCGGCCGAGAAACCGGCGATATGCGGCGATTCCATCGTGATCTTGGTGCCTGACACCACGAGGTTGTCCATCTCGACCGGCAGCTTGGGGATCATCTCGCGGAATGGATTGTAGACCGAGACGAAGATGATCGAGGCCATCGACAGCCCCACCACCGCAGGCACGGCGATGCGCAGGATCCGCACCATGCGGCTGTGCCGCGCGGCGGCGGCAAAGCGCGCCTCGAGGCCCGTGAGATAGCCGGGATGCTGCGCTGGATTCTGAACCGAATTCACCTGAGCTCCAGAGGCGCGAAATTGCCCCTATTCTAGCCGGAGCCGCCCCAATATGCAGCCCGGACCTCGCGTCGCGCCCCCCAAGCCGACTTCAGGGCGGACCACGCGTGAACAGTTTGGCCGAAACGGGGCGGAACCGGCCCCGCTGCGACGAATTCGGCGCCCATGATGAACGGACGAAATCAGGAATGGGCGAAGATGTCCTCGGCCTCCCAGCCGTCGAGATCGAGCCTGGCGCGGGTCGGCAGGAAATCGAAGCAGGCTTTGGCGAGATCCGTCCGCCCCTCGCGCGCCAGCATCACATTCAACTTTTCGCGCAGCGCATGCAGATGCAGCACGTCGGAGGCGGCATAGGCGAGCTGGGCTTCGGTGAGGCTCTGCGCACCCCAATCGCTCGACTGCTGCTGCTTCGACAAGTCGACGTTCAGCACCTCGCGCACCAGATCCTTCAGGCCGTGACGGTCGGTATAGGTACGCGACAGGCGTGAGGCGATCTTGGTGCAATAGACCGGCGCCGGCATCACGCCGAAGGTGTTGTAGAGCACCGCGACGTCGAACCGCGCGAAATGGAAGATCTTGGTGATCTTCGGATTGGCGAGCAGCGCCTTCAGGTTCGGCGAATCGGTGTGACCCTTCGGAATCTGGATCACGTCGGCGGTGCCGTCGCCATTCGACATCTGCACCACGCAGAGCCGGTCACGGTGCGGATTGAGCCCCATGGTCTCGGTGTCGATCGCAACCGTATCGGTATAGCGGGAAAGATCGGGCAGATCGCCGCGATGCAGGCGGATGGTCATGAAATAAGGCCTCGGGGTCTCTCGGTTC
>DASVOL010000484.1:0-1556 GCA_036383375.1 Bradyrhizobium sp.
GCCTAAAACGGCCGCACGATCCCGACGCGGGGGATCAGCGTGACGATCCAGCCCAAGATCGTCGTCGTGCGATCGTCGGACGGGATCGGCGGCACATCCTTCGACGCGGGCAGCATCTTCACGGCATGCAGCATCAGGAACATGCAAACCGCCCAGTTCGAGATCCAGCGCGAATAGTCGAACACGGTCACGAACATCACGAGATAGCCGGCGCTGATCATGATGAGCGCGGCGAACACGGTCCGCCGGTGCAGCTCACTCGCCAGCGCGCCGATCAGCCGCGCGAAATAGCGCGACAGCGGCGCGTGCAGCCAAATCAGCAGCGCGAACACCGGGACACCCAGGATGTTCGAGGGCATCCGCGCCCAGGTGTCGGCGAACTCCTTCGACAGCGGCTGGTACCAGATGTAGCCGAAGGCAAGCAGGTCGGTCCGCGACGGATCGGCCATCCGGCTTTGCAGGTGACGGATGAATTCGTCATAGGGCACCTCGACCGTGCCGGCGAACTGCGCGCCCAGGAACAGGCTGCCGACCGCGGCGAGCGCCACGAGGCCGATGACGATATTCCGCGGCGTCACGCGTTGCATCAGGTAGAAGCGCAGCACCACGATCGCCGCGATGGTCGGAACATACATCAGAACGAAGATGTGATGGACCAGGATCAGCAGGATCGAGAACAGCGCCGCGATCAGCACATAGACGACCGAGCGCGCCGGGATCAGCAGCAGTGCGATCGTCAGCGCACAGCCATAGATGTCGAAATGGCCGAGCGTGTGCATGAAATTCTTCAGGAAGAACGGCGACCCAGCGATGAACACGAACAGCGGCCAATGCGCATCGTCGAAGCCGAATGTCTTCTGAAAGAGTTTGACGAACAGCCCGAGCGTCACCAGCCAGACCGCGCCGGCCAGCGCGAACACCAGCCACACCGGCACCTTGTCGGTGAACAGCGAGACGATCGCGCCGATCAGCGCGCGCTTGGTGAAGCCGTAATGATAGTCGACCAGGAGATGGATGTAGGGGACGAAGGGCGGCAGCGCGATCTTGTGCAGGAACACCCCGACCAGCACGGCCGCATTGACGGCCAGCATCAAGCGCCAGGGGTTTTGCCACCATCCCGAGTTCAAACTCATCGTCGTCCCGGGCAAGCCACCGGGTCGGCGCGAAGCGCCGCCCGATGATAAACACGCGAGCAGGGACCCATAACCACAGGTCTGGGTTTAGCGAGGACTGGTGCTGCAGCTTGCTTCAACGACGGATGCCGGTGGTTATGGGTCCCTGCTTTCGCAGGGACGACGATCTTAGCGGGGCCGCCTACAAAATAAACCGGCTCAGATCGGCGTTCTTGGCGAGGTCGCCGACATGCTTGGTCACGTAATCGGCGTCGACCTGGATGGTCTCGCCGTGGCGATCGGGCGCGGTGAAGGAGATCTCGTCCAGCACCCGCTCCATCACGGTCTGCAGCCGCCGCGCGCCGATATTCTCGACCGTGGAATTGACCGCGACCGCGACATCGGCGAGTGCGTCGATCGCGCTGTCGGTGACGTCGAGCGTGA
>DASVOL010000485.1:0-2334 GCA_036383375.1 Bradyrhizobium sp.
GGAATCACCAAGGCGGCCCTGAGCCTGCGGATCGGGCAGCCCTTCGTCAGTCGCGCCATCGCCCGGCTGGAGCGCGAGATCGGCTTCGCGCTGTTCGAGCGCGGGCGCGGCGGCGTCACGTTGACGCCGGAAGGCGAGATCTTCCTGCATGAGGTGGAGCGCAACCAGGCCGGGCTCGAGTATCTGGCGCGCGCGGCGCGCGGCATTCGCGCGCGCGGCAGCGGCACGCTGAGGATCGCCTGCCTTCCGGCATTCACCTATTCGCTGATGCCGCGGATCGTCAGCAACTTCTCCAGGAAGAACCCCGGCATCATGCTGTCGGTCGCCGTGCACAGCCCTGAACGGGTCTGGAGCCTGGTTGCCGCGGGCCAGTGCGATGTCGGGCTGGCGCGGCCCCAGTCGGGTTTTGCAGCGGTCGACGACGAACTGCTGATGACGACCGACGCGATCTGCGTGCTGCCGCGCCAGCACCGGCTGCGGTCCAAGCGATTGATCATGCCGAAGGATCTGCACGGCGAGGCGATGATTGCGCCGGCCCCAGGCGCGCCGCATCGAACGCGCCTCGAACGCGCCTTCGAAGACGCTGGGGCCGAGGTCAGAACGGTGGCGGAGATTCAGTACAGCATGCAGCGCTGCGCTCTGGTTGCGCAGGGGCTGGGCTTCTCGATCGTCGACCCCGTCGTGGCGCGGGATTTTGCCAGCACCCGGATCGTGCTCAAGCCGTTCAAGCCGCGGCTGGAGCTCACCACCGTGCTGCTGTTTCCGTCGCAACGGCCGCGCAGCCGTCTTGCACTCGAATTCTGCGACCTGGTTCGCGCCGAGACCGCGGAATACAGGAAACCCGGCCGCGCTCCGGCCTGATCCGATCCGGGCTTGACCTGCACATCCAGCGTGGCGTCCGCCAACCACGCTTCGCCTTTCCGGTGACCGGCCGCCGTCGGTTGCGAGCGGGGCACTCGCCTCACACTTCCAGCCATTCCTCGCGAACGGCGGCATTCGCCTTGAGCTGGTCGGGGGTGCCTTCGAACACGACGCGGCCGTGGCCCATGATGTAGACCCGGTTCGAGATCTTCATCGCGATCGAGAGCTTCTGCTCGACCAGCAGGATGGCGACGCCGGCTTTGGCGATCCGGGCGATCAGCTCGCCGACCTGCTGCACGATCAGTGGCGCCAGGCCCTCGGTCGGCTCGTCGATCATCATCAGTTCGGGGTCGCCGAGCAGCGTGCGGCAGGTGGTCAGCATCTGCTTCTCGCCGCCCGACAGCACGCCGGCCGGCGTATCGGCGCGGCGGGCGAGGTTGGGGAACATGTCGAGCATTTCCTGCAGCCGCCACTTGCCGGGGCGACGCGGGTCCTTGATGCCGAGGATCAGGTTCTGGCGCACCGTCAGGCTCGGGAAGATGTCGCGATGCTCGGGCACATAGCCGAGGCCGAGGCGGGCGATCTTGTGGCTCGGCAGCCCTGCGATGTCCTTGCCCTTGAAGCGAATGGTGCCCTGCGGCGGCACCTCGCCCATGATCGCTTTGACGGTGGTCGAGCGGCCGACGCCGTTGCGCCCGAGCAGGCTCACCACCTCGCCGGCGGCGATGTCGAGATCGACACCCTGCAGGATGTGGCTCTTGCCGTAGTAAGCGTGGAGATTCCTGACTTCGAGCATCAGTCGACCTCCTCGCCGAGATAGGCTTCCTTGACCTTCGGATTGCCGCGGATTTCCTCCGGCGTTCCGGAAGCGATGATGTGGCCGTAGACCAAAACGGAGATGCGGTCGGCGAGGCCGAACACCACGCTCATGTCGTGCTCGACGATCACGAGCGTGCGGCCTTCGGTGAGACGGCGGATCAGTGCGACGGCCCGCTCGGTCTCGGCGTGGCTCATGCCCGCGGTCGGTTCGTCCAGCATGATGACGCTGGCGCCGCCCGCGATCGTGATGCCGATCTCGAGCTCGCGCTGCTCGGCATAGGTGAGCAGGCCCGCCGGCACGTCGCGGCGATGGGTGAGATGGATGTCGTCGAGGATCTCAGCGGTACGCTGCTTCACCTCGGGCAGATTGTCGACGTTCTTCCAGAACGCGTAGCGGTGGCCGGTCGCCCACAGCACGGCGCAGCGGACGTTCTCCCACACCGTCATGCGGGCGAACACGTTGGTAACCTGGAACGAGCGCGACAGGCCGCGCCGGTTGATCTCGAACGGCCGCAGGCCCGAGGTGATCTCGCCGTTGAGCCGGATCTCGCCGGAGGTCGGCTTGATGTGGCCAGAGATCAGGTTGAACGTCGTCGACTTGCCGGCGCCGTTTGGGCCGATGATGGCGTGACGCTCGCCCTTGGCGACGCTCAG
>DASVOL010000486.1:0-4859 GCA_036383375.1 Bradyrhizobium sp.
ACTTGTGTACGCAACCGGATTTATCCAGTGCGCTTGTTGTCCGCAGGCGCGGCGCCGCCGACCTTGACGCCCGCATTCGCCAGCAGCACGCGGGCGGCTTCCTTGGCCGCGCGCGCCATGGCTGGATCGTCGCGCACCAGGTCCTGCGCGATCGAGCCGTCGACCAAAAGCGTCAGCTGGGTCGCAAGTCCATCGGCATCCGTGACGCCAAGCTGCCGCAGCAGATCGCGAAACCAGAGCCGGCGGCTTTCCTTGAAGGCGACGGCGATATTGCGGACGGTGCGGTCCTCGTCATCAGGCCCAAGCTCGGCGACCGCGTTCACGAACGGACAGCCGCGAAAATCCTTGGCTGAGAACCGCCGCTCCAGCGAATCGAAGGTTGCGAGAATCTGCTCGGCCGGCGGCTTGTCGGAGGGGCGGGGCTGCACGAAGCGGTGCTTTAGATAGGCCTCGATCAGCGCGTCCTTCGATGGGAAGTGATTGTAGAGCGTGCGCTTGCTGATGCCGATCTCGGCCGCGATGGTGTCGACCCCGATGGCGCGAATGCCTTGCAGGTAGAACAGTTTGTCGGCGGTCTCGAGGATCCGCTCTTTCATGGTCTGTTTGGGAGGCGGGGAAGCCATGCGCCGGCGGTGATCCTCTTTGCTTGACAGTTGGGCCCCTGTATAGCCTAAGTACACAGGTCTGTGTAATCAAAACACGCGTGAATCGCAGGCCGTGGCACTCGTGCCGCGCCGTCATGGGAGAATAAGAACAATGCCCCTGTTGAAGGTCCTGCGTCCCACGCTTCCCATTCTGATCGGCGCCTCCATCATGCTCACGCTGAGCATGGGGCTGCGGCAGAGCCTTGGCATCTTCATGCAGCCGCTGACGCACGACATCGGTATCTCGGTGTCGCATTTCACGCTGGCGCTGGCGGTGCAGAATCTCGCCTGGGGCTTCCTGCAGCCGTTCGCGGGCGCGATGACGGTGCGCTACGGCTTCCGCCCGATCATGGTGGTCGGTGCGCTGGCCTATATCGTTGGCCTCGTGCTGATGACGACGGCGCATGGGCTCGTCGCCATCATGATCGGCGCCGGTGTGCTGATCGGCTTTTCGCTCGCCTGCACCGCGAATGCGATCGCGATGTCGGTCGCGGCGCGCGCGGTGTCGGAGACGGTGCGCTCGACCGTGCTCGGCATGGTCTCCGCCGCGGGCTCGCTCGGTGCGCTGCTGTCGGCGCCGATCGGCCAGATTCTCAATGAAGGGTTCGGCTGGCGCGTCGGGCTTGCCGGATTCGTCATCCTGTCGATCGGAATGATCCCGGCCGCGTTGTACGCCGGCCGCGTCGACAAGATCCCGTTGCCGAAACCTTCAGCCGATGACATCGGCAACGCCACGGCGGCGACCGCGGCCAAGACCGCCTTCGGCAACGCATCGTTCGTGGTGATGACCTGCGCGTACATGGTCTGCGGCATGCAGCTCGTCTTCCTCACCACGCATCTGCCGTCGTATCTCGCGATCTGCGGGCTCGATCCGATGCTGAGCGCGCAGACGCTCGGCATGATCGGCGGCTTCAACGTGCTGGGCTCGCTGTTCTTCGGCTGGGCCGGCCAGCGCTGGAACAAGCTCGCGCTGCTCGGCGGCATCTACATCCTGCGCTCGCTGGCGCTGGCCTGGTACTTCATGCTGCCGGCGACGCCGGGCTCGACGTTGCTGTTCGGCGCCATCATGGGCTTCCTCTGGATGGGCGTCGGTCCGCTGGTCGCGGGCGCGGTGGCCGAGATGTTCGGGCTGCGCTGGCAGGCGATGATCCAGGGCCTTGCCTTCATGAGCCACCAGGTCGGCAGCTTCCTCGGCGCCTATGGCGGAGGGGTGATCTACGACTCGCTCGGCTCCTACACCATGGCCTGGCGCATCGGCGTCGCGCTCGGCCTTGCCGGCGGCATCATCCAGCTCGCCTTCGCGCTGATCCGCCCGGCGCAACCGCCGCTGCTCAAGGCCGCCTAGCTTCCGATCCCGGCGACCGGCGACTGCCCCATGTGAGGGCAGTCGCCGGTTGCTGCCTATTTTTCCATCGATCGTTTGCTCCGAGAACGTGCAATGGAGCGCCACGCCGTTCCGGCCGCAGATCGAAGTAGCAGTGCTTTCAGAGCGTTACGCGGCACGCTTTCGTGGCACGAATCTTGTTTCAATTTGGCTAGAAATCGTGCCGGAACCTGTCGCTGAGGTTCCGGCCTGGGGACCCATGGGAAGGGCTGGCCGCGATGAGGCTAGTCGCCGTCATTCTCCAGCCATCCGCGCACCACGGCCTTTGCCGCGCCGCCGAGCAGGGGCCTTTGTGCCTCACGTCCCGCGCGATGCCGCCGCGACTTCGGTGCATCCCGCCGTCAGCAACGCCGACGCCCGCAGTGCGCCGCGCTCATTCCGAACACGAGCATTTCTTGTGATGGGAGGACGATGATGGAGTCTGCGACATACACGCGCCCGAAGCTCTTGAGAATCCTGGTTGCGCTGCTTGGAGTTGCGGTTCTTTGCCTGCTGTTCAGCGATCTCGCGCTGGCTGAGGATGCGGCGGCACCGCCAGCCTGCGGCGGCAAGATCCTCGAGAAGTGCACGCCGAATTCCGGCGACACCGCCTGGATGCTCACGTCAGTCGCGCTCGTCCTGATGATGACGGTCCCGGGGCTCGGCCTGTTCTACGGCGGCATGGTGCGCAAGAAGAATGTCGGCGACACCGTGATGACCAGCTTCGCCGTCACGTGCCTGGTCACGATCCTGTTTGCCGTCATCACCTACAGCCTGGCGTTTCGTGCCGGCACGCCGTTCATCGGCGGTCTGGATCGCATGTTCCTCAAGGACATCCTGAGCGACATCGGCAAGGGTGGCATCGGCAATCCCAATCCGCTCGCGGCGACCATTCCTGAATCGGTTTACATCTGCTTCCAGATGACGTTCGCGATCATCACGCCGGCGCTGATTGCCGGCGCGTTTGCCGAGCGGATGAAGTTCTCGGCGATGCTCTGGTTCATCGGGCTATGGGCGATCTTCGTCTATGCGCCGATCGCGCATTGGGTCTGGGGTCCTGACGGAATCTTCTCGGCGGGCAACGACGCGGCCTATGTCAAGGTTCTCGATTTCGCCGGCGGCACCGTGGTGCACATCAATGCCGGCGTCGCGGGCCTGATGTGCGCCATCATGCTCGGCAAGCGCGTCGAGACCGGACCGGCGCACAATATGGTGCTGACCTTCATCGGTGCCTCGCTGCTGTGGGTCGGCTGGTTCGGCTTCAACGCCGGCTCCGCCGTCACCGCCGGAATGCAGGCGGGCATGGCCATGCTGGTGACCCAGATCGCCACCGCCGTGGCGGGCTTCACCTGGATGCTGGTGGAGTGGGCATTGAAGGGCAAGCCGACCGTCGTCGGCATCTGCTCGGGTGCCGTCGCGGGTCTCGTCGCGATCACGCCGGCCTCGGGTTTCGTCGGGCCGGTCGGTGCCTTCGCGATCGGCATCGCCGCCGGTGTCTGCTGCTATTGGGGATGCACCGGCTTGAAGCGCATGTTCAGCTACGATGACGCGCTGGACTGCTTCGGCGTCCATGCCCTCGGCGGCATCGTCGGGGCGCTGCTGACCGGGGTATTCGCGGTCGAGCAATACGGCGGTACGGCCGGCGTTCTGGAGGGAAATCCCGGGCAGTTCATCAATCAATGCATCGGCGTCGCGACGGTTTTCGTGTATGATGCGGTGGTGAGCCTGATCATCCTGTTCGTGATCAATCTCTTCGTCGGGCTTCGCGTGACGCGGGATATCGAGCGCGAAGGATTGGATCTGGCACTGCACGGCGAGGTCGTGCAGTAGACTTTGGCGGCGTTCTGCACAGCCGGCGATGTCAGCCGGCTGGCGCGGATCAAAGCTGTTCGAGGTGATCCGATGAACTGGTTCTATTGGAACACAGCGTGGTCGCTGTTCTTCAGCCTGATTTGGTTCATGACCATCACACACAATCCGGATGCGCGTATCGCGGACGCGCATCTGCGCGATGAGGCGTTCAAGGGCTAGCTCCGGTAATAGCGCCACATCCTGAGGAACGTCCGGTGGATCTCGTCGGGCGTCCGGTCGAATGGCTCGAGACTGACGCGGACCACGCCACGATGGTCCATGCGCCAGGGCAGGCGCATCAGCAGTCGATAGGTTGGCCGCTTGCGCCAATCGGCCACCAGCGCGCTGCCGAGCGGCCCATTGAGTGCGATCTGCAATTCGTGAACGGTCATCGCGCGCTCGGCGATCTCGACGAGGTCGATGCGCGTGATCGCGCGCCAGCGGATCAGCCCGAAAGCCTGGATGAAGATGCCGTACTGGTTGGCGCCGATGGTCGGACGGCCGGCCTCCAGCAGGGGGATGTTGTAGTAGGTGAAGCAGACTGCGGCCGCCGCCGGCGCCAGCCAATACAGCGCGCCGGTGATCCAGCTCACGGTCAGGAAGATCGCGGCGAGGGCAGCCGTGACATAGACCGGAAAGTAGGTGTCCTCGCGGCCGTAGGCGACCGAGTAGCCGCCGACGTTTCCCTCGTCCAAGCTTGCGATCATCTGAGCCCTGCGCCCCGGAACTTGTCCGGGAATCATGCGGGATGACGCTAGGCTAGAAAGCAAAAACGGGGCCGCGAGGGCCCCGTTTGAAACGCCGGAAGCAGGCGATCTTACTTGATCTTGGCTTCCTTGAACTCGACGTGCTTGCGCGCGACCGGGTCGTACTTCTTCTTGACCAGCTTGTCGGTCATGGTGCGCGAATTCTTCTTGGCGACGTAATAGAAGCCGGTATCGGCCGTCGACACGAGCTTGACCTTGATGGTGACCGCTTTGGCCATGTGCAAAACCTCGAAA
>DASVOL010000487.1:0-4955 GCA_036383375.1 Bradyrhizobium sp.
CGCCGGCCTCTTTCAAGGGAGACGCAGATTTCACTGGCCTGAGGGTTCATTCGGCGCTGTGGTCCGACGATATCAAGCTCGACGGCAAGCATGTCGCCGTGATCGGTACCGGGGCGACCGCGATGCAGCTGGTGCCGTCGATCGCCGACCGCGTCGCCTCGGTCACCGTCTACCAGCGCACCGCGCAATGGGCGCGGCCGGTGAAGGGCTATTCCGATCCGATTACCGAAGGCGCGCAGTGGCTGCTCGCCCATCTGCCGTTCTATGTGCAGTGGTACCGCTTCAACATGTTCTGGCGTTACGGCGACGGATTGCTGCCGTTCCTGCGCAAGGATCCGGCTTGGCCGCATCCGGACCGCGCCGTCAACAAGGGCAACGACCGGCATCGCCAGGAGCTCGCCGACTTCATCCTCTCCGAGCTGAAGGACCGCCCTGATCTGATCGAGAAGTGCATGCCGACCTATCCGCCTTACGGCAAGCGCATCCTGCTCGACAACAACTGGTTCAAGACGCTGACCAAACCGAATGTCGAGTTGGTCACCGACAAGATCGATCATTTCGCGGCGGGTGGCATCGTCACGGCCGACGGCACATCGCGGCCGCACGACGTCGTCGTGATCTCGACCGGCTTCAAGGTCTCGGAGATGGCGGCGCGCCTCAACATCACCGGGCGCGACGGCAAGAACCTCAAGCAGGCGTGGAGCCACGACAATCCGACCGCGTATCTCGGTCTTACCGTACCTGACTTCCCCAATTTGTTTCTAATGCTCGGCCCCAACTCGGGGCCCGCGCATGGCGGCAGCGTGATCTTCCAGTCGGAATGCCAGAGCCGCTACATCTCCGCCTGCCTCGTCGAGATGATCGAGAACGATATCGCCGCAATCGATGTGCATCCCGACGCGCATGACGAATACATCCGCAACGTCGATGCCGAACATGAGCAGTTGATCTGGACGCATCCGGGCATGACAACCTACTACCGCAACAGAAGCGGGCGCGTGTTCTCCGCAATGCCATGGCGGTTCGTCGACTACTGGAAAATGACGCACGATCCGGACTTCACACAGTATCGAACGACCAAGTCGCGACAGGAAAGCTGACCTGAAATACCCCGCTCGTTAACTTGACAGCAGACCATATCTGCCGCAGCATTTCGCTGACTGCACCTGTTGGGGTGCGGGAGCGCCTGCTCCCCGCGTCGCAGGAATTGACGGACGATTTTGGAATCGGCCGTCAGGCAGAGAAGCGGACAGCGGTCCGTCGGCCCACCCTTGGAGAGGAGCATGACGCCACCGGCGAAAGCCAGCGACCTTGCTCGGCAAGGTCTCGGTGCACGTTGAGGCGAACAGCAGCTGCTAGCCGCGTGCACTGCCGACAATCTGAACATATCCGCAGGACGAGAGCGCAAAGGCCAAGCGCTTTTAGGTCCCGAAACACCACTGGTCTACACCAGAGATCCTTCGCTAAAACGAAGTAGCAGGGCCCCGCGATGCTTGAATGCACCGGGGCCCATTCGTTTGCGCGCCATCTCTCCCTTATCGCACCGCATTGCGTCACCGGGCAGGATCGGGAACAATTGCCCCGACCCGGTGAGGAACGATGACCGAAAAGCCGCGCGTACGCATCTACACCGACTACAAGTCTCCCTATGCCTATGTCGCCAACAAGCGACTGTTCGAGCTCGAGGATACCCTTGGCGTGGAACTGGAATGGCTACCCTACACGCTTCGCATTCCCGAGTTCATGGGCACGGTCGAGGAGCGCACGCCGCATTTCTGGCGCAAGGTCCGCTACTCCTACATGGACGCGCGGCGGTTCGCCAACGCGCAGGGACTGACCATGAAGGGCCCGCGCCGGATCTACGACGCGTTCTATTCGAGCGCCGGGATGTTGTTCGCGCAGCGCCATGGGCTGTTTCGGCCTTATCATGACAGGGTGTTCCAGAGATTCTGGAACCACGAGCTGGAGATCGACGAGCTCTCTGAGATCGCCGGCGTGATCGCCGCGATCGGCGGTTCCACTGAGGCGTTCGAGGCCTATGTTCGCGGCCCTGCCCGCGCCGAGCACGATCGCATCATCGACGAGGCCGAAGCGCTCGGCGTGTTCGGCGTACCCAGCATGGTTTTCAACGGCGAATTGTTCTGGGGCGGCGATCGCATCGACATGCTGATCGAGCGGATCAGGCATCCGGAATCGGTCGCGGTCGCGCTCGGCAGCAGGCACCGGACCTAGGCTCACACCGTTTTGAACCTGATTGCCGCTGATCGATCAGCCCCCCGTCAGGATGGCCCAGCATCCCGTACGTTCGAGCACCGGCTTCAGCGCCGCGCGATCACCGGCATCGAGCGCCGCAAACTTCTCGCGCAGCTGCTGCAGGCACTTGACCTGATATTTGAACGGCGCCAACGCGTAGGGCAGTCCCCAGACGTTGATCTCGAGGCGATCGAGACCTTTCGCGAACGCATCCGCATTGGCGGCAAGAAACGGCAGATAGAGCTCGCCTGCGATCCGCAGCAGCGCCTCGGCAAACCCGCCGAGCGCCTGCTCGCGCGGATACCAGGTGCCCTCGACACCGGACGCATCATCGAGCCGCCGCACCCAGTGATCGGTAAACGGCGCGCGCTCGCGCATGATCCGCATCGGCGTAGGATCGGTCGCCATCTCGCTGAGCTGGCCGAACCAGGCGAAATCCGCCAGCGACGGCCGGCTGCCGAACAAATAATTCGTCATGCCGACATGCGGCTCGAACGCCGCAAGCGTCCGCCGATAGCTCTCTTCAAGCAGCGGCCTGTTCTCGTCCGTCGCGCCGAGAATGACCATGCGCGAAATCTGCCGCTGCCGAAATTCCTCGATCTCCGCGCGGCTGCCGGCTTCGGCTTCCGACGTCGACCATTCCTCGCCGGCCCAGCGCGACACATAGGCCTGATCTTCCGAATCCCACCAGCGATAGAGAAACAGCGGCTTCACCGCCCATTCGTCGGCGAGGTCCTCGAGCAGATCGCAGACGAACGCGACCGCCTTATCCTCCGGGATTACCGAACGCCCCTGGTGACGCGCTTCCAGATCATAGGCCAGCGTCGTGGTCTCGCCGCGGTAGCTGCCGTCGGGATATTGCAGCACCGGGATCAACGTCGGCTTCAGATGCGCGGTCGCCGCGCGCAACGCCTTGGTCATGATCATCCAGTCGTGCGGAATGCGCCGGTAGCGGATCAGTGCGCGCAGCTTGATCGCATAGGGCGACGCAGTCGAACCGATCAGGCGGTAGCGGCCTTCGGTCATGACGACGCCTCCGGGAACGCGGGATTGCCGTACGGATAGAATCGCGTGAGGTCGACATTCCTGTAAGGCAGCTTGTCCAGCCGCGTGGTGCCGAGGAACGGCTGGTCCGGCTCGACCAGCAGGATCGTCCTGGCAAAGCCATTGTCGTCGAAGCCGCGCCGGAAATGCACCCGAGACTTGATCGCCATCACGTCGAAGCTGCCGATGTCAGGCACCAGCGCCTTCAGCGAGAACGGCTCCATGATCTGCACTAAGTAGGTGGAGAGGATCAGCACGTTGTTGCGGCCGAAGCGCACGCAGACCCAGAACTGCCCGTATCCGTCACCCGCCGCCGAGATCGTGCCCTGGATGCGGACCGGATCGCCCGCCGACTCGTCGGCGCGGCCGCCGATCTCCATGTCGAAGGCATCGCCGGCCTTGGCGCCGGCCGCCTTCAGGCTTGTCGTCGCCCTGGCATCGGCAATCGTGGCGATCACCGTGTTGGCGAGGTCCTGCGCGATGATCTCGCGCAGCAGCCAGGTCGCCGATCCCGACCGGTCGCTGTGATCGGCGAGTACAACCGGCGTGTTGCCATCGGCGACGGCCTGCTTGGCCAGCGCGACGCCCTCGGCAATGCTGTGCAGCCTGGTCGATTGCAGCAGCGCTTCGCGCAGCCGCCAGATCGTGCCGGCGAGATCGCGCGCGACCTGCTCGGCGAGCTTCGGGTTGTCGTTTGTCAGGACCTGCACAGTCATGCCGACGTCGGGAACATCGGCGAACGGAAAGCCGAAGAAGATGTTGACGTAGACGTCGATCTCGCGGGCCTCCCAGACCAGCGCGCGTTGCACGAGATCCATCCACGGACGCGCCCCGGTCCATTGCAGCACGGTCGGCGAGATTACGGGTACCTTGATGGTCTTGTGGGTTGGTTTGTAGCTGCCACGGATCGCCCGCACCAGCATGCGCGCTGCCCGTTCGCCCTGCAGATGTGCGTCATAGTGCGGGAAATATTTGACGGCGAACGCCATGTCGGCCTGCTCGAGGAACGCCTCGTCCTCATTGCCGTGAGGATCGAAGGTCGCGGCGATGAAGGCGGAGCGGCCGACCACCTCGCGGACCTGCCGCGCCAGATCGGCCTCAGGCCGCGGCACGTCGCGCACGGCCATCGCACCGTGCAGGCACAGATAGACCCCGTCGAACGGTCCCTCTTCCTTCAGCCCGGCAATCATCTTGCCGGTAAAGGTCCGGTAGGCTTCCTGGGTAATCCAGCCCGACCCGGTATAGGTCTTCGGCCAGAGCGGGGATTCGATGCCGACCAGTTCGACCTCGGAGAACTCGCGCGCGACCTGCACGAAGCCGCCCATGTAGTTCTTGGGATCGAACTGCAGCAGCGCCTCGCCCTTCGCCGGCGAGCCCGGATAGATGAAGTCGTCGAGCGTGGTCTCGTTCGGCAGGAACGAGACGGTTTCGTGGGAGAAATGCAGGACGGCAATACGAATCTTGCGTTCGCTCATTTTGTGCGCCTCGACTGTTTTTCCGCATACTGGCATCGAAGGCGCGGCGCGCCAATGCCGCATTCGGTTTTTGCCCGCCAGACCTGCAAATAAGCAGACGCGCCGCCGCTTGCCGCCGTGCGGATTCTGCTATGGTCCGCGCCAACAATCGGGCCCCGGCCTCGCAGACATCTCAAGGAGAGA
>DASVOL010000488.1:0-5539 GCA_036383375.1 Bradyrhizobium sp.
GAAAATGCAGATGTCCAAGGATGGTTTGTGCGCGATCGTGACGGGATCGGCATCGGGCCTCGGCGCCGCCACCGCGCAAATCCTCGCCACGCAGGGCGCGCGCCTCATCATCAACTATTCCAACAGCAAGGCGGAAGCCGAAGCGACCGCGGAAGCGTGCCGCAAGCAGGGCGCCGAAGTGCTGGTGGTGCAGGGCGACGTCTCGCGCGATGAGGATTGCAAGAAGATCGCAGCCGCCGCGCAGGGTTGGGGCCGCCTCGACGTGCTCGTCAATAATGCCGGCACCACCAAGCATGTGCCGCATCACGATCTGGACGGCCTGACCGCGGAGGATTTCCAGCGCATCTATGCGGTCAACACCATCGGCCCGTTTCAGATGGTTCGTGCCGCGCGCGCGCTGCTCGAGGCCGGCGCGAAGGCATCCGGCCGTCCCTCGGCGGTGGTCAACGTATCCTCGGTCGCCGGCATTTCCGGTGGCGGGTCGTCGGTCGCCTATGCCGCGAGCAAGGGCGCGCTCAACACCATGACGCAGTCGCTGGCGCGCGCGCTGGCGCCCTTGATCCGCGTCAACACGGTGTGTCCGGGCTATATCGATACGCCCTGGTTCACCAAGGGCCGCGGCGAGGCGGGCGCCAAGCAGGTCCGTGATGCCGTGGTCGCGCGCGTGCCGCTCAAGGTCGCGTCAACGGCCGAGGACATCGCCAATCTCGTCTGCTTCCTGGCAAGCCCGGCGTCGAGCAACATGACCGGCGAATTCGTCCGCATGGACGCCGGCATGCATCTCATTCAGTGACGCAGCCATCAACGTCTTCAGAGTGATTGCAGAAACGAAAATGCCCGGGCCAGGCCCGGGCATTTTGATTTTGAACGAGCGTTCGCCGTTACTTGTTTCCGATATCCGGGATGACGCGGGCTGCGACCAGCCGGTTCCAGATGAACAGCACCACCAGCGCGCCGATCGTGGCGGTGATGAAGCCGGCGCCCTGTTCAGGACCGTAGTGACCGATGGCCTGGCCGATGAAGGTCGCGAGAAACGCGCCGGCGATGCCGAGCACGGTGGTGAGAATGAAGCCGCTCGGATTGTTCGGTCCCGGCGACAGGAATCGCGCGATGATCCCCGCGACAAAGCCGACGATGATGACCCAGATGATGCCGCCCATGACTGTCGTCCTCCTCAGATGGAATCAACGCCGGCGCTAGAGCCGGCCGTGCAGCTCGTCGCCGCTCGGCAGCCGGCCGTCCGGCGTCAGATGGTTGATCGCGTCGGGCAGATACTGGCTCAGGCCCTGCAGCAATTGGTCGCGCGACATGCCGCTCTGCGACGCCAGCGAGTCGATCTGGTCGGCGCCGAGCGCGTTGGCGAGATCGCCGGGCGCGATCTGCTTGTTGGGGCCGTTGCTGACCCAGGAATTGGCCGCGTCGCCATGGCCCTTCTGCTGCAATTGGTTGAGCAGGTCGCCGAGGCCGCCACTGAGCACGGTGCCGGCTGCGCCGCCGGCGAGCAGTCCGCCAAGGCCGCCCTTGAGCAGGTCACCGAGCCCACCACCACCGGCGCCGCCGGGCAGGCTCGCGGTGACGTTGCCGGGGAGGGACGGCGCCTGCGCCGGCGTCGGCTGAGGCGCGGTCGCGCCCGGTTGGCCGCCGGAGAAATGCTTGACTGCTTTCCAGGCGAGCAACGCCAGGATGGCCATCGTCATCGGCGACATTCCGCCGCCGCTCGAGCTGTCGGATGGGGTGCTTGGCGCGCTTGGACCGCGGGGCCCGTTCTGCATGCCGTTGAGTACGTCGAGTAAACCCATGATCGTCTCCTGCCGCAACCGTGCCCCGAGCCGGAAACATAGCTTCGGGCCATGACGGTTACAAGGCGGGCCACCCGGGCGGCGGCGCGTGGAAATAGGCAGGCAACTCCAGGTCTGCTATCGAGGTCTGCTATCGAGCCCTGATGAATGGACGTTTAGCCAGATGAACGCGGACCGGCCGATCGGCATCGCGGGCGCCGGAAGCATCGGTTGCTTCGTCGGCGGTATGCTGGCTGCGTCCGGCCGCCGCGTCGTGCTGCTGGCGCGGCCGCGCCTGATGCAGGAGATCGCAGCCAACGGCTTGCGGGTCAGCAGTTTCGATGGCTCGGAGCGGATGGTATCCGCGGACCGGCTCGCACTGTCCGACGACCCGTCGATCCTGTGCGACGTCCCGACGGTGCTGGTGACGGTGAAGAGCGCCGATACGGCCGAGATCGCCGAACAGATCGCACGCCATGCCGCGACCGACGCCGCGGTGATCAGCCTGCAGAACGGCGTCGGCAATGTACCCCTGCTGCGCGACCGTCTGCCGGGCCGCAAGGTGCTCGGCGGCATGGTGCCGTTCAATGTGGTCGCGCTCGGCGACGGCCGCTTCCATCGCTCGACCTCGGGCGACATCGTGATCGCGCAGGACGATGTCGGCACGGCGGCACAGCTCTCGGTGCCGGGCCTTGCGATGAAGGCGACCTCCAACATCGATGGCGTGCAGTGGGGCAAGCTGATCGTCAATCTCAACAACGCGCTGAATGCGCTGTCCAACATTCCGCTGCGGCAGCAGCTCGCACTGCGCGGCTGGCGACAACTGTTCGCCGACCAGATGGCCGAAGGTTTGGCCGCGATTCGCGCCGAAGGGATCGTGCCGGTGTCGCCGACGCCGCTGCCTTCGAGCTGGATGCCGACATTGTTGCGGCTGCCGGACGCGCTGTTCGACATGCTGCTCGGCCGCACCATGAAGATCGATCCCGAAGCGCGCTCCTCGATGTGGGAAGATCTGCAGCGCGGCCGGCGCACCGAGATCGACTATCTGCAGGGTGTGATTGTCGCGATCGCGGATCGCCGCGGGCTGGAGGCTCCGCTGTCGCGCCGTATCATCGCGCTGATCCGGCAGGCCGAGGCCGACGGCAAGGGCTCGCCGGGGCTGACGCCGGAGCAGATTCGCGATCGCCGTTGACCATGAGCGCCGGCGATCGTCTCGCATGGCGTTCGGATAACCGAGGAGGTGACATCATGAAACGATCCTGCATCATGCTGCTCACGTTTGTTGCGCTTGGCTCCGTTCCGGTCCGCGCCGCGCCGCCGACCGTGACACCTTCGCCGGGCTATGATGCGCGCTTGCAGGAGCAGCGCGCGGCGGCCGCGGCATCGAGCCGATCGGCTAGGCCTGCGCGCAAGCCGGTCACGCATCGACACCACAAGCGCGGTCGCGCGCACTGATCCACCACAGAGAAGACCTCAGATGAAGCTGTTGTTCCTCGCGCTCACCGTCGTGCTCGGCATCGCGACGACCGCACACGCCGCCGACTATGCCGGTTCGATCAGTGCCTACCGGCGCGCCAACGGCATGCCCGCGGTGAAGCTCGACGCGAAGCTGAATGCGATGGCGTTGAAGCAGGCGCAGGCGATGTCGGCGACCGGATCGGTCAGTCACTCCGCGGGCGGCAGCTTCTTCACTCGCATCGCGCCGCTGAAGAAGCAGCGCGCCGCGGAAAATATCGGTGCCGGCTTCATCGCCTTCGCCGAGATGCTGAAGCAGTGGGAGAATTCGGCGGGGCATCGCGAGAACCTGCTGATGCCGGGCGCGAAGCGCGTCGGCGTGGCCTTCGTCGACAATCCGAAGTCGCCGTACCGCAGGTTCTGGGCGATGGTGATTACCGATTGACCGTAGCGTTTTCGAGCGAAGTGGACGCCGGTTCGCGTGAAGAAAACGCGTCAAAATAAGAATCTAGAGGTCAGTTTCGCTTCGCGAGCTTGGTCGGCGGCGGCGATGCCGGCGTGAACAGCTTCTTCAGATCGTTCAGTCCGTCGGAGAGCCGTGGCCAGTCGCAGGAGAAGGTGCCCTTCACACAATTCGCTGCCTGCGGTCGCACCTTGGGGAGAGGGGCGGCTCCGACCCGCGGCTTGACCGGGCGTACGGCCGGGACCGGGGCTTTCGCCGGCTCGCTGTGTACTGGCTCGCTGTGCAGTGACGCCTGCTGAAGCTGCGGCGGCCGCATCTGCTGCTTTTCCTGCCGCTCGAGCTGCTTGGCATTGAACGCCGCGACGATGCTCGAGCGGCGCTCCTTCTCGAGATAGCCGGTATATTCCTGGTCGATTTTCTTTTGCTCGTCCGGCGTCGGATTGGGGCCGGCGATGTCGAAGCTGCGATCCTGCATGAAGTCGTAATAGGTGTAGCCGCCGCCGGGCTTACGGCGTCCGGCGAACTTGGCATTGCAGTCGGCGAGTTGCGCGGTCTTGTCTTCCTTGGACTTCGCCTTCTCGGCGAGGTCGGCGCAATCCTCAAAGTCCTTCGGCGCGCTGCGCCACCATTGCGCATGCGCGCTCATCGGCGCCAGCGCGAATGCGGCGACCAAAACGGCAACAGCCAACGTCGATGATCGTGACGGCATCACGGACATTGCAAGCAAACCCGAACGACACAGAGTGAGCAGATTGTCGCCATTTTAGTGACCCTTGTCACCCCGGAACCCGACGATTTCCCTGACCAATTAAGTCGCAGACCGGTCGCTCGGCATGAGCAAATAATAGCCGTATGCGGTTGCAATAATTCAGAGATTCTTGCCGTATCGCCGCACCGGAAATTGGAACAATTCGTCTTTAATCGTTCACTTGACCCGGTGCAGCAATGCGACGAGTTCCGCCTGCCGGTGCGTGCCGGTCTTCTGGAAGATCGTCTTGAGCTGATTGCGCGCGGTCGCAAGGGCAATGCCGGCTTCCTGTGCGGCGGCCTCGACCGAATCGCCGCGCGCAAGTCGCGTGGCGAGGCGCGCCTGCGCCGGCGTCAGTTCGAACGCTGCCGCCAACAGCGCCTGATCGAATGCGGCGTTGCCCTCGAGATCGCGGATCAACAGGATCGCGCGCGCGCCCAGGAACGGTGAGCGTGCGGCGGGAGGCACCGGCTGCATCTGGATCACGATCGGACGCTTGTCGATCCTGCGCACCACGATTGGCGATGTCGGCAGCGGATGCAGGTCCGAGCTGTGGGCCAAGAGATCGATCAGCCTGGTCAGATCGGCATTGGCCTGCCGGTCGAGCAGGGTGAGTCGGTTGTTGCGGATCGCGAGGTCATGGCCGAGGCAGGCTTCCGCCTGGCCGTTCATGCCGATGATGGCGCCGAAGCGGCCGACGGCAATCGCCGCGACCTGGATCAGGTCGAGCGCGCTGGTGATGCCCGAGATCGCGGAGCGGCCGACGACGGTGGACAGCGTCGCGGCTTCGGTCAGCCGTCCCGATATTCTCGAGAGCGCCTTGACCTCGTCGGCGTCGAACATGCCTTCCTTCGGCGTACGCTGGATGCTGAGTGCCCACAATGCCGGTCCGGCGCGGAAGCCGATTCCCGCAAACCATTTCAGCCCGAACTCGCCAAGCGTGGCGTAGAGTGGATCGCGCAGCATCTCGGTTTCGCCGCCGAACAGGTCGGCGTCGGTGATGACGTTGGTGCCGGCGAGCATCAGCGGCACGCCGCGTGCTGCGCGAATGTCGGTGAGGTGAAAATTCTGCGGGAAGTAGGTCTTGGTGAAATA
>DASVOL010000489.1:0-3765 GCA_036383375.1 Bradyrhizobium sp.
GAAATAATACTTGAAAAGGAAAATATTTCCGTTTTCAATACGGCAACGGGGTGGGCGGTTCGCGCGGGTCAAACGCGCCGCCGCTGCTTCGTGCCCAAGGGATCAATCCAAAGATCAAAAGCTTCAGGAGAGCGCCGTGACCGTCGTCCTTCCCACGCCAACGCAACTTCGTGCCGTCGCCGAGCAGTGCGGCCTGTCCCTGACCGATGAGGACGTGGCCTCGTTCCGCGGCCTGATGCAGGGCTCGGTCGATGCCTACAACCTCGTCGCCGCGATGCCGGACGAACTGCCCGAAGTGAAATATCCTCGCACGCCCGGCTATCGTCCGGCGCCGGAAGACAACAAGCACAACGCCTGGTACCGCAAGTCGACGGTGAAGGGCGCGGCCTCCGGCAAGCTCAAGGGCAAGACGGTGGCGCTGAAGGACAACATCATGTTGGCCGGCGTGCCGATGACCAACGGCTCGTCGACGCTTGAGGGCTATGTGCCCGATTTCGACGCCACCATCGTCACCCGCATGCTGGACGCCGGCGCCGAGATCGCCGGCAAGGTGCATTGCGAGCACTTCTGCCTGTCCGGCGGCAGCCACACCAATTCCTACGGGGCCGTGCACAATCCGCACAAGATGGGCTATTCGGCCGGCGGCTCGTCGTCGGGCTCCGGCGTCGTGGTCGCGCTCGGCGAGGTCGACATGGCGATCGGCGGCGACCAGGGCGGTTCGATCCGCATGCCGTCCTCGTTCTGCGGCACCTACGGCATGAAGCCGACCTGGGGCCTCGTGCCCTACACCGGCATCATGCCGATCGAGATCTACGTCGACCACACCGGCCCGATGACCGCGACCGTGGAAGACAACGCGCTGCTGCTGGAAGTGCTGGCCGGCGACGACGGCTACGATCCCCGGATCAAGGCGCCGAAGGTCGAGGACTACACCAAGGCGCTCGGCAAGGGCGTCAAGGGCATGAAGATCGGCATCGTCAAGGAAGGCTTTGAGCAGCCGACCGCGGAAGCCGCGGTGAATGAAAGCGTGCGCGAGGCGGCCAAGCGCTTCAAGGATCTCGGCGCCAGCATCGAGACGGTATCGATCCCGATGCACATGCTCGGCGGCGCGATCTGGACCCCGATCGGCACCGAAGGCCTGACCCAGACCATGATGTTCGGCGACGGCTACGGCCTCAGCCGCGGCGACCTCTATTCGACCTCGCTGATGGATTTCCATCGCGGCTGGCGCCGTCAGGCGGATTCGCTGTCCGAGACCACGAAGCTGTTCATGCTGCTCGGCACCTACATCAACAACAATTTCGGTCCGCGCTTCTACGGCAAGGCGCTCAACATCTCGCGCCGGCTGACAGCAGCCTACGACAAGGCCTTCAAGGACTACGATCTGCTGCTGATGCCGACCACGCCGATGAAGGCGACGAAGTTGCCCGAGGCCAATGCCAGCCGCGAGGAGTACGTCGCCCGCGCGCTGGAGATGATCTCCAACACCGCGCCGTTCGACATCACCCATCACCCGGCGATGTCGCTGCCCTGCGGCATGGTCGACGGGCTGCCGGTCGGCCTGATGCTGGTCGGCCGGATGTTCGAGGAAACCACCATCTACCGCGCCGCGCATGCCTTCGAGCAGGCCGGCGACTGGAAGAAGATGTGAGGCGCCGCTTGTCGCAGACACAGGGTCGACGGATCGAGCACCATGGCTAGCACCTTCGCCGCGGTGTTCGAGATCGTGAGCTTCGGCGCGATCATCGTGCTGGTCGTGCTCGGGCTCGGCATCATCGCCAGCATGATGGGCATCTTCAACTTCGCGCAGGGCGAGTTCGTCCTGCTCGGGGCCTATGTGACCTATCTGGCCTACGCTCACGGCGCGCCGGTCTGGGCCGGCATGGTCGCCGCGCCCTTCATAGTTGGCGCGATCGGATTCGTGCTGGAGGCGCTGATCATCCGGCGCTTCTACGCCGCACCGATCGTGGCGATGCTCGGCACCTATGCGCTCGGGCTGATCATCCGCGAAAGCGTCCGCGGGTTGATCGGCGGCTTCTATCTCACGGTGCCGGAGCCGATCGGCGGTTCGATCGACCTCGGCTCCGTCCACATCTCGGCCTGGCGCTTCACCATCATCGTGATCACGCTTGTGGTGATGGGCGGCTGCTATCTGCTGCTGGCGCGCACGAGCTTCGGGCTTCGGGTCCGCGCCACGCTGGAGAACCCGGCGCTGGCGCGCGCGTCGGGTATCTCGACGCCGTTGATCTACGGCGCGACCTTTGCGTTCGGCGCGGCGCTGGCCGGGCTTGCCGGCGCGTTGATCGTGCCGGTGTTCTCTCTGTTTGCCGATCTCGGCATCCGCTTCCTGATCCAGGGCTTCGTCGCCGTGATGGTCGGCGGGGTCGGCTCCTTCATCGGTCCGGTCGCCGGCGCCGGCGTCATCGGCACGCTCAGCGCGGCGCTGCCATGGGTCATGTCTCCCGTCGTCGCCGACGTCCTCGTCTTCGTGCTCGCCATCGCCTTCATCAAATTCCGGCCGCAAGGCCTCATTGCTGGGAAAGGGGTCTAATCACCATGTCGATTGAACGCATGAATCTCACGCGCCGCCGCTTCATGAGCAATTTCGCCTTTGCAACCGGTGCGCTCGCGACCGGGGTCGGCAGCTGGGTGGTGAGGCCCGATTGGGCCAATGCTGCCGAAGGCCCGATCAAGGTCGGCATCGCGACCGACCTGACCGGCCCGATCGCCTATGCCGGCAATGCCGACGCCAACGTCGCCAAGATGGTGATCAAGGAGATCAATGCCGGCGGCGGCCTGCTCGGCCGGCCGCTCGAGCTCTATATCGAGGACACCGCCTCGAACGAATCGGTCGCGGTCGGCAACGTCCGCAAGCTGATCCAGCGCGACAAGGTCGACATGGTGCTGGGCGGCATCACCTCGTCGATGCGCAACGCGATCAAGGACCCGATCGTGGCGCGCGGCAAGACGCTGTACATCTATCCGCAGCTCTACGAGGGCAAGGAGTGCACGCCCTATCTGTTCTGCACCGGACCGACGCCGGCGCAGCAATGCGACGAGTTCATTCCTTGGCTGATCAAGAACGGCGGCAAGAAGTTCGCGCTGCCCTCGGCCAACTATGTCTGGCCGCATGTGCTGAACGAATACGCCCGCAAGGTGATCGAGGCGAACGGCGGCGAGGTGGTGTTCGAGGAATATTATCCGCTCGACCAGGTCGATTTCTCGGCCACCGTCAACCGCATCATCTCCAACAAGGTCGACGTGGTCTTCAACACCGTGATCCCGCCGGGCGTCGGGCCGTTCTTCAAGCAGCTCTATGAAGCCGGCTTCCTCAAGAACGGCGGGCGGCTCGCCTGCGTCTACTATGACGAGAACACGCTCAACATCAATCAGGCCAGCGAGATCGAGGGTCTGGCGAGCTGCCTCGATTACTTCAAGGTGCTGACCAAGGAGGATCCGTTCAACGCCAAGATCCAGGCGGCCTACGAGAAGGATTTCCCGGGCAACTTCCTGTTCGCGGCCGGCAGCGCCGCTACCGGCACCTATCGCGGCCTCAAGCTGTGGGAAGCTGCGGTCAAGGAGGCCGGCAAGGTCGATCGTGACTCGGTTGCGGCTGCGCTCGACCACGCCAAGATCGCCGAAGGGCCCGGCGGACCGGCCGAAATGGTGCCGGGCAAGCGGCACTGCAAGATGAAGATGTACACCGCTGTTGCCAAAGGCGGGAACTATGAGATCGTGGCGCGCAGCGCCGGTCTCGTCGATCCC
>DASVOL010000490.1:0-2619 GCA_036383375.1 Bradyrhizobium sp.
CGCAACGACAAATTCCCTTACTGGAACAAGATCGATACCACCCAGCTGACCCGTGCTTCGAAGGTGGTCTCGGCGGCGACCTCGTTTCCCGTCCAGTACAACAAGGCGATCGTCGGCCGGAACGCGTTCGCGCATGAGAGCGGTATCCACCAGGACGGCGTGCTGAAGGACGCCTCCACCTACGAGATCATGCGGCCCGAGATGGTCGGTCTGAAGCAATCCTCGCTGGTGCTCGGCAAGCACTCCGGCCGCCACGCCTTCGTGCACAAGCTGGAGGAGATGGGCTACAAGCTCGGTCCGAACCAGCTGGAAGATGCGTTCACGCGGATGAAGGCGCTGGCCGACCGCAAGAAGGACATCTACGACGAGGACATCGAGGCGCTGGTCGACGAGAATATGGCGGCCTCGCACGACCGCATCAAGCTGACCTCGCTGACCGTGATCGCCGGCACCCATGGCCCGCAGCGCGCGACCATGAAGCTCGACGTCGACGGCCAGATCAAGATCGAGGAGGCCGAGGGCAACGGTCCGGTCGATGCCGTGTTCAACTGCATCAAGCGCCTGGTGCCGCACGAGGCCAAGCTGGAGCTCTATCAGGTCCACGCGGTGACCGAAGGCACCGATGCCCAGGCCGAGGTCTCGGTGCGTCTCGCCCACGAAGGCCGTTCGATGACTGCGCGCGCGGCCGATCCGGACACGCTGGTCGCGTCCGCAAAGGCCTATCTCGGCGCGCTGAACAAGATCGTGATGAAGCGCCAGCGCGACGTCCCGGCCGCCAAGGTCGTGGGCTGACGGTTCGCCCGATCAACGCATTCGTAAAACGCGGCGCCCCGGCGCCGCGTTTTTATTTTGGGTGCGCACATTCAGACCCGTCATCCTGAGGCGCGAGCGAAGCGAGCCTCGAAGGATGAATCGGCCCCGCTGCTTCAGCGCGCAACAATCGCCTCGCGGAAGGACCCGGGCCGTCGCCCTTCGAGGCTCGCTCCGCTCGCACCTCAGGGTGACGGGGAACGGAGCTTTCCCCTCATTGCGAGCGCAGCGAAGCAATCCATCTCACGGCTTGCCGATGCATGGATTGCTTCGTCGCTCCGCTCCTCGCAATGACGGCTATGGGTGATCGGCTTGGGATAAAATCCGCCTCACTTGACCATTATTAGAATCATATCCCAACAATCAGTCCCGTCCCGCACTGCTTTGGAATCTTCCGCGCCACCTCCAGCGCTACCCTGCGGTCTCTCTCGGGGACGCCGCCCATGCCGCTTGCCTCCATCGATGTCGACATCCCGCGTGCCGCGACGCCCGCGGAGACCGCGCTCACCCGCCGCGTCGATCTCACGACGCTCCGTCTCTTCGTCGCCGTCTGCGACGAGCAGAATCTCACTCGCGCCGCGCAGCGCGAGGGGATTGCGGCCTCCGCGGTGTCGAAGCGGATGAACGATTTCGAGCTGGCGTTCGGCGTCACGCTGTTCAAGCGGCTCGCCAAGGGCATGGCGCTGACGCCGGCCGGCGAGGCGCTGCTGCATCATGCCCGCGTCACGCTGCTCAATGTCGAGAAGATCGCGGTCGAGCTATCCGAATATTCGCAAGGCGTGCGCGGCCATGTCCGCATGCTCGCCAACCTCTCGGCGATCGTGCAGTATCTGCCGGAGGACCTCTCCGCTTTCTTCGGCGCGCATGAATTGCTCCGCGTCGATCTGCAGGAGCGGCCGAGCGGGCAGGTGGTGCGCGGCATCGAGGAGGGCGCGGCCGAGATCGGCATCTGCTCCGCGGAGGCCGACAGCCGCGCGCTCGAGGCCTTCCATTATCGCTACGACAATCTGGTCGTCGTGATGCGGCCGGACCATCCGCTGGCCGGTCGCGAGAAACTGCTGTTCACCGAGACGCTCGATTTCGACCACATCGGCCTGCACACCGCGAGCTCGATCTATCTGCGCTCGCAATATGCGGCAACCCAAGCCGGCAAGACCATGCGGCTGCGCATCAACGTGCCAGGCTTCGATGCGGTCTGCCGCATGGTGCAGGCCAATATGGGCCTCGGCCTGATCCCCGATCGCGCCTTCGCGGTCGTCGGCGCCGGCATGGGCCTTCGTGCAATCCCGCTGCGTGACGATTGGGGGCGGCGCGAGCTGAAGATCGTGGTCCGCGATGCCGCGCATCTTTCCGGAACTGGCCGCCTGATGCTGGACTATCTGCGTGCCGTCGAAACGGATCGAGTCGGGCGGGTGGGCTAGCGCCTCCATCGCCTACAGCCGGCGGAGCCTTGGCCGGCCGCCGCCTGGATTGAACGCAAAAGCGTGCGTGATCGGTTGATGCCCGATCGCACCCTCGGCGTTGCATCAGCCTCATTATCTCCCTGCAAAATCTTCATGCGGCAGAGGTCTTCCGGTCGCTCCTTCGCGGGCTACGTATTGGACAACGATGCACTGCAGCGCAGTGCCGGCACGCATGATCAGCGACGCCGTTGGCATGCATCCGGCGACGCGACAGAGGGGACAGGAGCGCGACGATGACGAACACGATTTCCGGCATTCAAATCCCGGACAGCAAGATCGCGCGGGAGGCCGCCGAGCTGGTGCGGCAACACGAGAGCGAGATGCTGTTCAATCATTCGGTTCGCGT
>DASVOL010000491.1:0-1551 GCA_036383375.1 Bradyrhizobium sp.
CCTCTCCCGATCGGGAGAGGTGAGGTGTGATCGCTGCGAGCGATTGCTGCGATCGCAACTAATCATTTTTCACGAACGGCCGGAGGGCCTACTGCGATGTCCATGTCAGCCAATGTCGATCGTTATCGGGGCCATCGCGCCGGGCCGCATCGCGATGCAGGCGGGCCGTTGTGGATGTCCGCAGCCGCGGGACTGTGCGCCTCGCTGGTCGGGCTCGGACTGGCGCGCTTTGCCTACACGCCGCTGATCCCGGCGCTGATCGCGGCCAAATGGTTCACGCCGGCGGAAGCGGTCTATCTCGGTGCCGCCAACCTGGCCGGCTATCTCGCCGGCGCGCTGATCGCCCGCGATCTCGGCGCGCGCGTGGGCTCGGTGTGGGCGCTGCGCGGCATGATGGTGCTGGCTGCCGTCACCTGCTTTGCCTGCGCGGTGCCGATCTCCTTCATCTGGTTCTTCGGCTTCCGCTTCCTCGCCGGCATCTCGGGCGGCGTGATCATGGTGCTGGCGGCGACCGCGATCCTGCCGCACACCGCGCCGAGCAAGCGCGGCCTGATCGGCGGCGTGATCTTCGCCGGTGTTGGCCTCGGTGTCGCCGCGTCAGGCACGCTGGTGCCGTTGTTGCTGCAGCAGGGCGTCAAGCAGGCCTGGTACGGTCTTGGCGTGTTGTCGGCCGTACTGACATTGATCAGCTGGAAGGCGTGGCCGGCGGAGGTGCCTGCTTCGCATGCTGTGACGGAGCAGCCTGTTGCTGCGCATGGTGTGCGCTCGCCGCTGGTGATCGCGCTGTGCGTGGAATATGGCCTCAACGCGCTGGCGCTGGTGCCGCACATGGTGTTCCTGGTCGATTATGTCGCCCGCGGCCTCGGGCAGGGAATCGCTGCAGGATCGTATTACTGGGTGCTGTACGGCATCGGCGCCGTGATCGGTCCGCTGCTCACAGGACATCTCGCCGATCGCGCCGGCTTCGCCGCGGCGCTGCGCGCGGCGTTCCTGATCGAGGCGGTTGCGGTCGCGCTGCCCGCGGTGACGAATTCGCCCGCGGCGCTGATCGTGTCGAGCCTCATCGTCGGCGGCTTCACGCCCGGCATCGTGCCGCTGGTGATCGGCCGCATCCACGAACTGATCCCGCATTCCGCTGCGAGCCAGCGCTCCGCCTGGGCACAAGCGACCACGACCTTCGCGCTGTTCCAGGCGGCGGGTGCCTATGGCCTGTCCTATTTGTTCGCGCAGAGCGGCGGCAACTATGCGCTGCTGTTCGTGCTCGGCGCGGCCGGCGTGGCCGCAGCGCTCGCGATCGAACTGGTCAGCGTCGTCGTGCTGGGGCGCAAGCGGAGTTAGCCGCGCAGCGCTTTCGTCAGGACGGCGACGAGGCGATCCACATCGGCCTCGTCGTTGAAGACGTGGGGCGAAATCCGCATCCGGCCGAGCCGCAGCGCGACGTGGATGTTCTCGGCGGCGAGCCGCGCGATCAGCTCCTTCGGAATGCCGCCGGCCATGCCGAGGCTCAGGATATGCGGCGCGCGCACGCTGCGCGCCAATAGATTGAGCCCG
>DASVOL010000492.1:0-7937 GCA_036383375.1 Bradyrhizobium sp.
GCCGGTAAGCAGGTGTTTTGCGAGAAGCCGCTGGCGCTGAGGCGCAGCGATGCGGCCGAGATGTTCGCGGCCTGCCGCAACGCCGGCGTGCTGCTCGCGGTCGGGCATAACCGCCGGTTCTGGCCGTCGATGCAGGCACTCCGCGCCATGGTCGCCAGCAACGAGCTCGGCACTATCCTGCATGTCGAGGGCCACAACAGCAACGAGAACTCGCAAGGCATCACGCAGGGCTGGCGGCTGTCGCCCGAGGAGTCGCCTGGCGGCGGATTGACCGGCGCGGGACTGCATGTGCTCGACGGCTTCGTCAGCCTGCTTGGCCCTGCCCGACAGGTCTATGCCCGGTTGAGTGAACGCGCGGCCGGACCGCCGCCGCTCGACACTGCAACTTTAGCGATTGAATTTGTGAATGGCGTGAGTGCAACCCTTGCTACGGTCCGCGCAACACCGTTCTATTGGCGCGTGCATGTGTTCGGGACGAAGGGATCCGCAGAGGTGCTCGACGAGGGGACGATGGTGCTACGGAAATCCGGCGAGGCGCCTGCTACGATGCGCTATCCGGCGGTCAACACGCTCACCGCGGAACTTTCGGCCTTTGCCGACGCGGTCGAACGCAGACAGCCGTTCCCGGTGCCCGAAGCAGATGTGCTGGCGACGCTCTCAGCGTTCGAAGCCGCGTTGCAGTCGATGCAGTCTGGCCATCCGGTTGCCTGCCATACGGCATACCAGTGATCCGCCATGTCTGAACAACCGGAGAGGGCGAGATCGTCCCGCTACCGCGACATCGCCACCGGGCTGCAGAAGGACATCCGTCTCGGCACCTACGCAGTCGGCAATCTGCTGCCGACCGAAACCGAGTTGATGGCGAGCTATCAGGCAAGTCGCCAGACCGTGCGCGAGGCGCTGCGCATCCTGATCGACCAGGGCCTGATCGTGCGCCGCGCCGGCCTTGGCTCAGTGGTGATCGCCTCAGAGCCGCCAGTGCTGTTCACCCACAGCGTCAAGTCGCTCGGCGAGTGGCTGCGCTATTCCAATGAGACCTACCGCGACGTGGTCGGCAGCAGCGACATCGTCGCCGACCGGAAGCTGGCCGGGCTCCTGAAATGCGAGCCCGGCAAGAGCTGGTTCCTGATCGAGGCCGTGCGCCGCTCCGACCAGTTCGCCGCACCGCTCGGCTGGACCGAGATCTACGTGTTGCGCCGCTTCGCCGATGTCGTGACCCGCAGCGACCACGGCCGCACTCCGGTGCACGAGCAGATCGCCAAGATGTATGGCCAGGTCACCGAGCGCGCACAGATGGAAATCTTCGTGCGGGGCATGCCGGCACCGATCGCCAAGGCTCTCGGCGTCAAGACCGGATCGCCAGCGCTCACCGTGGTACGGCGCTACTACGGCCTGCGCGAGGAACTGTTCGAGGTCACCATCACGACGCACCCGGAAGGGCGCTACACCTACACGATGGATATGCAGCGCTCGCTGCGACCGAAGCTCTAGATTCTGGTTTTGACACGTTGTCTTGACGCAAGCCGGAAAGCCGCTTCGCTTTCAATCGCGCTAGCGCGCCCGGGCCAGATGGGTGCTGCTGGCAGAGGTATGTGCCATCTGCGGGGTTCCGCTCACGCCCCAGACCACGACCGCGATCAGCGCGGCCGCCCAGACATATGGCACAGCATTCGGCTTCTTCATTTCCGAGATCATCCCCAACGTTTCAGGAGGACCGATTGACCTCATGATCTCGGTCGTGAATCTCACGACCTCAATCGTCAGCGTCTCACCAGACGCCCGTCCTTCACAACGCTACTAAGGTTAGACCTTGTCGGTTTCGGGACGTCTTCGTGCGAATCCAGAAATGATTTCGTGGGAACCGGGCCCTCTCATCCGAATTGATGAGGCCGAGGTCTCAACGGCTTCGGCGCTTCCGACAAGGCCGGAGAATTTCCTGCTCAAATTTGAGTCAGATGCACAACAAACGTTCCAAAGAGCACCCGCTGAATTCTTTTTGATTGTCCGCCGGACTCCGGCCGTGGCATGCCTGCGCCTGTGACACTGCGATGACAAGGGTTCTCCCGTGACTGCCCAACCGGCCAAACCGCACGGCGGCTCCCGCCGCCACTCCCAGAGAACCCAGGACGAGGTCGCGCGGTCGCTGGAGCGGGAGCTGCAGTTCCTGGCGGAAGAGCGCCAGGAGCGCGCCCTTCGGCTCGGCCTCGACTTCGCAGCCAAGACGCCGAAGACCGACCACTAGGCGCGCGGCTCGCTTCCGCTTCAATCGTCAGACATCCACTCGATGTCATCGCCCGCGCAAGCGCAGCGGGGGATCCGGTATTCCAGAGACACCTATGCTTGAGCCGAGAGGCCGCGGCTCCATCCCAGCGAAGGCCGGGACCCATACGCCCAGCAGTTGTTGAGAGAGAGACTCGTCGTTCCAGCCTCGCACAACAACAGTCGTTCGTGGTTATGGGTCCCGGCCTTCGCCGGGACGACGGTGAGGATGGTGCTCGCGCGATGCGACGCGCCGTCATTGCGGACTTCAGCTCGGTGTCATTGCCCGGTCGAGCCGGAGCCGTCTCGCCGGGCTATTGCGCACCCTGCGCTTCCGCATCGACCTGCACATCCTGGCTGAAGCGATCCTTGCCGCTGAGCCTGGCCTTGCCGTCGTCGAACGTGAGCAGCCATCTGCGGTCGGTATCGCCGCCGACCAGACGCAGGTCGATCACGAACGTCTGGCCGTCCTGCCACGTTCCCTTCAGCGCCATCACGCCGAGCGGCGTCGGCTGGCCGAGACGGTAGGTGCCGTCGAGCCCGATCGGTCCCGCCAATCTCACCACCGGCCGCGCCGGATCCGGCGTCGTTTCCAGCTCGTAGCGCGGAGACGGATCGGTCAGATACAGCGTCAGTGCCCGCAGATTGAGGCCGTTGGCCGGGAAGCGCCAGGTCTTGCCCGAGATGGCCGCCGCGGTCTCGGGCACAGCACCGATCGCCGACGGCTTTTCCGTCGCGCTATCGCGCAGCGCCGCGGCAAGCTGATTGCCGCCGGCAGAGTTCACCGGCAGCGCCGTGTCGGACTTGACCGCGCCGGAAATGTCGTCGGCCATCTTGCCGAACGAGCAGTAGTTGCGCGCGGTCACGACGGTGACGACGTCGAGCGCGGGGAATATCATCATCAGCTGGCAGCGGTCGCCGACCGCCATGAAGGCCTGCTGCTTCGGCATCACCCAGAAGAAATTGGCGTAGCGCAGGGACGGATCGAACGAGGCGTGCATGTCTGTCGTCGCGTACCTGATGCGGTCGACCCAGCCGGACGGCAGCAGCCGCTGCCCCTCCCATTCGCCGTCATGCAGATAGAGCAGCCCGATCTTGGCGGCATCGCGCGGCGCGAGCAGGAGCCCGCCGCCGCCCTGCGTCAGCCCCGGCCCGATGCTGTGCCAGTAGGGCGCGGCAATCCCGAGCGGGCGAAACAATTTCGTCACCGCATAGTCCCGCGCGCTCACGCCGGTGAGCTTGTTGATGATCGCGGCCAGCAACTGCGGATTGCCGGTGTTGTAGTAGAACGCCTCGCCTGGCGCCTTTGCCATCGGACGGTCCAGGATGAACTGGATCGCATCGGGGCTGCGCCCCCATTCGATCAGCGAGTCCGGCCTGCCGCCCTCGACGCCCTCCGTCCAGGCCATCCCAGAGGTCATGTCGAGCATGCTCTGAATGGTGATGGCCCGCTTGCGGTCATCGAGATTGGCGATGCTGCGATCGCCGAAGAAATCCACCATGCGATGGTCGAGGCTGTCGAGCACCTTGTCCCTGAGCAGCATCGCAACCAGCGTGCCGGTCACCGCCTTGGTGACGGAATTGAAGAGGTGCGGGATCTCCGGCGTGTACGGCGCATAGTAAGCGTCGAGCACGATCCGGCCATGGCGCGCGATCAGGAGGCTATCGAAACTGTGCGCCGCGCCAAAGTTGACGAGTTGCGCCAGCGCGGCGGAATCCATCCCCTGCTCTTCCGGCGTCGAGCTCTGCCACTGCCGGGTCGGCCACACCGGATCGGCGGCCCCTTCTGCGCGGGCTGCGCCCGACCAGGCCGTGGCTGCGAGCAGCACTCCGCTCAGGATCGACACGGCCAGTCGTTTGACAAGCATGGCAGCTCGGCCTCATTTCCGCCCAAGACAATAAGCGCACTGGTATATGTTTCCAGTCGTTTTCAGAGCGCATTTCTTGCAATTCATTTCCGGTGAGGCGCTGTCATGACGCTAATCGATGGCTTGGGTTACCTGGCGTCGGCTCTTGTGTTGCTGACGTTCTGCATGAGCACGATGTTGAGCCTGCGCGCTGTCGCGATATTCAGCAACCTGGCATTCATCAGCTATGGATTGGGCGACCGGCTCTACCCGGTGCTCATCCTGCACATCATTCTGCTGCCGCTGAACGTGGTGTTGTTGTTCCAGATGGTTCGGCTGCTTCGGAAGGCGAGGCGCGCCGCAGCGACGGACCTGTCTCCGAGCTGGCTGCAACCGTTCATGCGACCGAAGCACATCAAGGCAGGAGAAACGATTTTCAGGAAAGGCGATGACGCCGACCTGCTCTACATGGTCGTATCGGGCGATGTCAGGTTTCCCGAGATCGATCGCGGGGTCTCGGCGGGCGAGTTGTTCGGAGAGATTGGACTGTTCTCACTCGAGCGACGACGCACGCAGACTGCCCTGGCAGCGACCGATGTGGATTTGCTGTCGATCAGCGACGGCGCACTGATGAAGCTGTGCGAACGCAATCCGGGACTGTCGCTGTATTTCCTGCGGCTGACGGCGACCCGCATGACGGAAAACGCAGCCCGCGCCATCGGAGCTGCCGCGGCAACGCCCAATCCGGCGTAAAGCGCCGGGGCGCCGTCGCGCGCCGATGCTACGGCGCGGACGATGCCGCAAGGCTCGGCAGCGGCGCGAACTGCATCTCTGCAACGGCCGAGCCGGCGTACGCACTGGCGATCAGAATCATGACTCGAATGGCGACGAACATGGTGCCTCCTCAGTCTTTTTGTTGGTCCCTTGATGCCAGAGACTTCTTTCCCGCCGGTGAGGAAAGCTGGTTGCCGCAACCTTGAAGGCGTTGGTAAGCGAGCCGTTTACGCACGTTCCCGTTCATGAGTTGGGAACCGTATCGGCCGATCGGCCGGCGCGCTAAACGCGCGGTTCACTGTGTCCAGGCATTGTTCGCCTCAATCAAGAAGGCGCAATCACAATGCCGATTTTCAGGACGATCCTTGTTGTCGTATCGATTTTTCTTGCCGGTTTGTACGTCCACGATACCTGCCGCAGCGACTGGCTCACCATGCCGGCATCGGTAAACGATGTCTTTGCGCGACGATGGCCGGAACCGGATGAATTTCGTGGCACGGCTCCCCCCGTCGCCACCCTCGCTGCCACCGCGACGCCGGCCGCGCGCGTTAGGGAAACGTTTGCGATGTTCATCCCCAGGGACGCGCGACGTCACCTGCTGCAGCGCAGCCTTTAACGCTCCGGTTCAACCCAGCGATACGCCGGCCTTGGCGCGGCTGATCCCGAGCGTCAGGATGCGATTCAACAGCATCGGGTAGTCCAGTCCGTCATGCCCCGCGGCGGTCGCGAACTCCTGGCTCTTGGCGATCTCGGGATTCGGATTGGCTTCAATGAAATACGGAACGCCATTGGTGGACAGGCGGAAGTCGATGCGCGCGTAGCCGTCGAGCCCCAGGGTCCGGTAGATCCGCTTCGCCAGCCGTTGAATATGAGCGGATAGTTCCGGCGTCAGATCCTCGGCCGGCCCATCCGCAATTCCGATGCGCTCCTGATAGCTGGTGTCGTGCTTGACCTTTTCGGTGGCGATCTGGCGCGCAGCAGGACCGCCCATGCTGCCGAACTTCAATTCCCAGACCGGCAGGACGCGCAGCCTGTTGTTGCCGATCACGCCGACATAGAGCTCACGTCCCTCGATGAACTGCTCGGCGATCGCAGCCGTTCCGATCCGCTCGTGGATGAAGGCGACGCGCTCGGCAAGCTTCTCGTCGGTATCGACGATCGACGCCTGCGAAATGCCGAGCGATCCATCGCTGCTCAGGCTCTTGACGATCAGCGGCAGCGCAAGTCGCGGCGGCCGCTTGACCTTGCGGCGCATCGGGAATACGGCGAAGGCCGGCACCGGGATGCGGCGGTGATGCACCAGCGTCTTGGACAGATCCTTGCCGCGCGCCAGGATCAAGCCGCGCGGATTGCACCCGGTATAGGGGATCTTCATCAGCTCGAGATAGCTCGCGATGTGCTGGTCATACACGACGTCGTAGTGAAACTCCTCCAGCAGCGTGAACACGACGTGCGGCTTGAAGCCCTCGATCTCGTCGCGCACCGGCTTGATCTCCTCCTGCACGCCGAGCGGACGAACGTCGTGGCCGGCCGCACGCAGGGTACTCACCACGTCGTATTCGGTTTTCCACTCGTTGATTTCCCGCGCGGAATATCCGTCGCTGGAGTCCGGCGGCACACAGTCCGGGTGCATCAGCACCAGAATGCGAAAGTGTTTCATAGCGCGATCCATTTCCGGCGCGACGGGCCGAACAGCGCGTGCATGGTCTTGGCAGTCAGCAGGATGGTGAAATTGGTCACCAGCTTCTGCTCGGGGCCGACGGCACGCAGATTGAGCTCGCGGCAGCGCGAGATCATGTCGTCGAGCACCGCATCGAGCGTCAGCTGGTTCTCGCCCGTCCACCGCGCCACCAGCTGCCTGATCTGGGCGCGGTGCCGCCTGATGAAGGACGCTGCCGGCGGATGCCGGTGATGCCGCGGATCGGCAGAGAACAGCTTGGACAGATCGCGGTCGTAGGTTTTCGGCGGCGTGAAGGCGTAGAACGCCTGCTTCTTCTTGTAGTGTTCGCCGAGCGTCTGCTTGAGTGTATGCAACGGATCGACCCGCTCCCGCGTCGTGAGCAACGGCCGGTCGCCCGCGATCTCGCCCATCAGCTCGTCGACATATTCGAGCTTCTTCAGCGCCGGCCAGCCGGCATACCGCGTTCGCCAGTTCGAGCGCGGCCGCAGCCACACCGCGAAGGTCTCGGCGAAATCCTCGTCTGGATGGCTCTGCGCGTACCACAGCCTGAGATGCTGGACATAGTTGCGGCTGGCCGGATTGGGCCGGTAGTAGCGCGGATAGTGTTGCGACGACGGGCCGAACAGCTGCTGCCAGCGCCGCCGGCGTTGCAGCTGGTAGCCGTGCTGGATGGCGTGCCCGGCCTCGTGGCGGAGAATGGCCATGCACTCGGACCACGAGGCGCCCTCGACGTCGAGCATCATCTTCTTTTCGAGCTTCATCAGGCGGGGATGCGCGAGATAGAACGGAATGGCGATGCCGGGCACATCGGCCGGGCTGAACCACTCGCTCGAGATCCATGCATGCGGCCGCAGCCGAATCCCCCGCTCTTCGAGCTCTTCGTAGAGCGTGCTGACACAATCCGCGAGCCAGGTGCCTTCGACCGCAACCCTCAGACTGCTGAGGCGTTGCTCGAGCAACTGCGCATCCGTGAGCTTCTCCCAGGCATATTTGCGGCGCGGCATAGGGTCCTAAAGCCATGACAATTCAGAATTTTGAATGTTGTCATAGATGGGTTGGGGCTGGCAACAACCGCCCGGCCTTCGCAGCGGGCCCAGACTTCATAGCCCGGGTGAGCGGCTTGTCCGCCGTAGCTCGAAGAGCGAAGGCGGAAGCGATACCCGGGGTTCGTTGTAAGAGAACCCGCATGTCGCTTCGCTGATGCGGGTTACGCGGTTACGTTTCCGGCGAAATAGCGGCCTTTGCGTCGAAATCGCGAGGCCGTTCAGCCGCCGGCCTGCTCCTGCGCGGCGCGGGCCGCGACCGCCGCGCGCCGCCGCAGCAACTCGCGCTCGCGCGTGTTGCCGGCGAGTGCAGCAGCGGCCTCGAACGCGGTG
>DASVOL010000493.1:0-3617 GCA_036383375.1 Bradyrhizobium sp.
CTTGGTCGCGATGAATTTTGCGGTCGAGGGATGCCGCGCGATTTCGGACAGCACCGCCTCGCCCTGCGCGAGGCCGGCCTGCGCGTAGGTCTTGCCCAGCACCTGCTGCGGCCCCGGCTGATGCGCATTGGCGTTGAACACGAAGCTGCCGGGCGCACCGAGCTGCCCCTTGCGGCCGGCGAAGGTCCAGCCGGTGATGACACGCGCCAGCGCCGTGACATCGTCCTGGGTATAGCCGCCACCGACGCCGAGCGTATGCAGCTCCATGATCTCGCGTGCGAGGTTTTCGTTGAGGCCGCGGCTGCGGTTGATGCCGGCGCGCGACTCCGGGCCGAGCGATTGCTGGTTGTCGAGGAAGAACAGCATCGCCGGATGCTGCTCGACGGTCTTCAGCATGTCTGAGAAACGGCCAAGCACGTGCGGGCGGATCGCCTCACGTTCGAACGAGCCCGCCCACATCCGCGCCAGCGCGCCCTTGTTGGCCGAGATGCAGAAATGGTTGGACCAGAATACCACCAACCGTTCGGTGAAGCCGCAATCGGCAACCACGCCGCGTTGCAGCCGCGCCAGCGCCTCGGCGCGGAAGGTCTTCTGGATGATGTTAAGCGGCTGCGCCGGCGGCTTCGGTGGAGCGGCTGATGGCTGCATCGTCGCGGACGGCGTCATTGCCGCATTGGCGTTGTCGGCCGGCTGCGGCTGCATCGCCGGATCCTTGCCGGCGATCTCCTTGGCGGCAGTCGAGAGCGACAGATTGCGCCGCGGCTGCGGCTTCGCGTCCGGCCCCTGCGGCGTCTCGCTCGCGCCTTGCTGCGCGGCCTTCGCGGCATTGCGCGCCTGCTGAACCTCGAACTGATAGTCGAACACCTGCTTGCCGAGCTCCGGCGTCGAGAGCAGGCCCGGCACTTCGAGCAGCGCGCCGTTCGGACGCGCCAGCTCCGCCAGCACGAAACCGCGCGGATCGGAGGCCGCGTTGATGAGATCACCGGACGCCCCGCCGCGGGCGCCAAATCCAAACCGGTTGAGAGCAATCAGCGCGGCTTGCGAATCACGGGCCATCAGAATTCCCTTAACGGCCTATCCCGGCTATATCTGTTGCCGGCATCATAGCGCGGCCCGGGATGAACCCGAGATTAATTCGCGCATTAAATCGCGGTTAGAATGGACCTCTCTTCGCACGATCGTTCCGAACAGACATCACCGCGCCGGCTGGCCTGCACGGCTTGCGGCAGCGAATTTTCCTGCTCGCTCACGGGATCGTGCTGGTGTTCCGACGAGAGCTTCCGCCTGCCGATGCCGACCGATAGCGGCGACTGCCTGTGCCCCGCATGCCTGCGGAAACTGGCGGAACAGCAAGCCGCGGTGAGCGCCACGTGAACGCGCCCTGGACCGTCGACGCCATCCTGCTCGACATGGACGGCACGCTGCTCGACACCGAGAAGGTCTACTTCGACAGCCTGGTCGCCGCGCTGAAGGCGTGCGGCTACACGGATGGCGTCGTTGCGCTGTGCCATTCGATGGTCGGGCTTCCCGGCCCGGTCTGCGAGGCGATGCTGCGCGATCGATACGGCGCGGCGTTTCCGCTCGCCGAAGTCAATCGCGCCTTCATCATGACCCGCGATCGCATGTTTGACGCCGGCCTGCCGCTCAAATCCGGCACGCTCGCGCTGCTCGACGGCCTCGCCGCCGCCGACTGCCGGACCGCGATCGTGACCTCGTCATCCCGCCGCACGGCCGAGCGTCATCTCACGCTCGCCGGAATCCGCGATCGCTTCGAGACACTGCTGACGCTGGACGACGTGACCCACGGCAAGCCGGACCCGGAGCTCTATCTGAAGGCGGCCGCGCGGCTCGACGTAATGCCGGCGGCCTGCATCGCGGTGGAAGACTCCAACCACGGCGTCACCGCAGCCCACGCCGCCGGCGCCATCACGCTGATGGTGCCGGACATGGCGCCGCCGACCGATGCGACACGCGCGAAATGCGCGGCCGTGCTGCCGGACCTCAATGCGGTGCTGGCGTTGCTGCAACAGCGCGGCGCGTTATAGCCGTTATTGCGAGCGAAGCGAAGCAGTCCATGGTCGCGCGATGCGGAGAGATGGATTGCTCCGTCGCTTCAGCACAAAAGCGCTTTGCCGCCCGCATAATCAACGACGGATGCTCGCGGAGCGTGCATCAGGGACTCGATTGCGCTACAGTTCAGATGCAGCGGGACAATCTTCGACTTCCGACGATGCCTTGCATGTGAGCAACATTTTCGATGATCAAGCGCGGCCTGTCAGTCTTCGATCCGCCCAACGACCTGCTCGACACCTCTGGGGTGACGCTCAAGCTGGGTGAAGGCGAGCGCGTTCTCTGGGTTGGCACGCCGGGATGGCTCAGCAGCTTCTTCTGCACAGCCTCATTTGTAACGGCGGGCGCTCTCGTTTTGGCGCTCATCGCCTACCACGGGATTTACTCGCTAACGCCAGAACAATATGCCATTGAAGGGCTCGTCAGGAAGCGGTGGATAGTTGTCGATGCATTGGTCTTTTTTGCTTTCATACCTCAACTGATAGCGCTGCGCATGGGCGGCGCTTTTGTTTACATTCTCACAACAAAACGAATGATGGTCAGAGTAGACCAGACAAGATTACTCGTCAGATTATTCAGGTACTTCAAAAGCGTCGTAGATGCGGATGGCTTCGCCGCATATGATTTGAGATACCTCAACGGCGCCCGCGTCTATGCCGGCTTGTGGAGCTACGGAAACGTAAGCGTCCGGTACACCGTCGGCTCATTAGGCAAAGTCAGGGGCGACCTGAGCACATATGAGTCCAAACCATTCTTCTTTCGTGACCGCCGGTACGTGAAGGTATTCCATCGCGCGCTTGCCTGCCTTCATCCGGCCGAGACGTTTTGCAACGTGTACTTCGGGATCAAGGATGTGGGCAGGCTTGGTGATGTCCTGAATGATCAATGTGCGGCTCGTCTTGAGCGCATCGCTCCCCGGCAACCTTAGCGAGACCGAACGTCAGACGGCGAAAGGCGCGGTGGCAATCCTAGCTGCGCCTGCGTCCCGGCTTCCCCAACGCCGCCTCGATCAACGTGCGCGCGGCCTCGCCAGCGGTCTCCATGTAGCTCGCATCGCGATGCAGCAGCACGACCGCGAATGATCCATCCAGCAGCAGCAGGATCTGCCGCGCGAGCTTGAGCGGATCGGCAATCCCCTGCTCTGCGAAGGTCGCGCGCAGCCAGTCCTCGAACTTCTTCTTGTGCGCGGCGCCGATCCGGATCGCGGGATGCCCGGGCATGTTGGCGAGCTCGGCGGAGGTGCGCAGGAAGCCGCAGCCCTTCCATTTCGGATGCCGCGCCGAGCGCGCGAGGTTCTTGAAGATCGCCTCGACCTTCACCGGCACGCCGCCCTCGGCCTCCGCGAACCATTTGCGGAACAGCGCGAGGTTGGGCTGGTCGCGCGCGGCAAGATAGGCGGCGACGAGATCGTCCTTGCTCTTGAAGTGATAATACAGCGTGCGCTTGGTGAGGCCGGCCTTGGCGGCGACCTCGTCGACGCTGACGCGGCGGATTCCTTCGCTGTAGAACAGCGAATTCGCCGCCTGGATGATGCGCTCGCGGGTGGG
>DASVOL010000494.1:0-53265 GCA_036383375.1 Bradyrhizobium sp.
AAGCAACGTCAGCCATGAGATATCAACCCTTTGTCGCACCGGCGGTCAGGCCGGCAATGTAGTAGTCCATCAGGAAAGCGTAGATGATCAACGGCGGCGCGGCGCCAAGCAGTGCGCCGGTCATGATCTGTCCCCAGTTGAAGACGTCGCCCTTGATCAGCGTCGTGACGATGCCGACCGGAAGCAGCAGCTCGCTGGCCGAGGTCGTAAAGGCAAGCGGATAGAGGAACTGCGCCCACGACACCGTGAAGCTGAAGATCATCGCGGCGATGATGCCGGGCAGCGCCACCGGGATGAAGATCTTGGTCAGCGTCTGCATCCAGGTCGCGCCGTCGATCAGGGCCGCCTCGTCGAGTTCCTTGGGGATCGACGCGAAGTAGCCGATCATGATCCAGGTGCAGAACGGCACCGTCAGCGTCGGGTAGATGAACAGCAGCACGTACCAACGATTGACCAGCTGGATGCCGGTCCAGTCGCCGAACACGGCAAACATCTTGAACAGCGGAATGAACAGCAGGCTGTCCGGAATGAGATAGGTGAGGAAGACGCCGGTCGCGAGCGTCGCCGAGCCCCAGAACTTCATCCGCGCCAGCGCAAAGGCCGCCGGCACGCTGATCAGCATCGTGATCGTGACCACGATGATCGAGACCCAGGCCGAGTTCCAGAAGAAGCGCAGGAACTGATTGGAGGTCAGCAACTCAACATAGTTGGAGAGCGTCGGATGATACACCCACCACGGGTTGGTCGCCGCGGAAATCTCCGCGCTGCTCTTCAGCGAAGTGATCAACATGTAGAACGGCGGCACCAGCGAGAAGATCGCAAACAGCGTCAGGAAGAAGTAGGACCAGCGCAGCGCCCAGGTCCGGTCGCGGCTCATGCTGCCGTATTTGACCTTGCGGGTCGGTCCGGACTTGTCGATCGTGACTGTGCTCATCAGGATTCATTCCCGCGTTTGGTGATGTCGCGCAGGATGAAGATCGCCGCGACCGCGAGGATCGGCACCATGAACAGCGAAACGCTGGCGCCGAGCGGAATGTCGCTACCCTCGATGCCGACGCGGAATGCCCAGGTCGCGAAGATGTGGGTGTGGTCGAGCGGCCCGCCTGCGGTCAGGATGCGCACGATGTCGAAATTGGCGAAGGTCACGATCAGCGAGAACAGCGTCGTGATCGCGATGATGTTGCGCATCATCGGCAGGGTCACGTACCAGATCCGCTGCCACCAATTGGCGCCGTCGATCGCGGCCGCCTCATAGAGCTGCTCGGGCACTGATTTCAGCGCCGCCAGATACATGATCATGAAGAACGGCGCGCCGTACCAGACGTTGACCAGGATCACCGAGAAGCGCGCCCACATCGCATCACCGGTCCACGGAATCGGGCCGAGGCCGAAGAACGACAGCGTGTAGTTGAAGGCGCTGTAGGACGGGTCGAACAGCCACAGCCAGGCCAGCGTGCTCATCGCCGGCGGGATCACCCATGGCACCAGCAGCATGCCGCGCCATTTGCGCTGCTTGTTGGCGGGCACGTTGTGCACGAAATGCGCGACGATGAAACCGATCAGCGCTTTGAAGACCACTGCCGAGATCGCAAAGATGCAGGATTGCTTGACCACCAGCCAGAAGGTTTCGCGCTTGAACAGGAACTCGAAATTGCCGAAGCCGACGAACTTCGTCATTGCCTTGTTCAGCGTCGCCAGATGCAGGGAATAGAGGGCTGGGTAGAGCACGAGAACCGCGATCAGGAGGATCAGCGGCAGCGTCATCAGGAACGCGGCCATCGATTTGCGCCGCAGCGCATTGCGCAGGCCGGTGCGCCTTCGCCCAGGCTGGGCCGCAGCTGTGCGGCTGGATTGGAGTGCGACATCAACCATTACGCTGGTCCCTCGCGCGGGTTGGTTGCACGGCTCGCCGTGTTCGGCGGCCGGGATGCAGAGGCGAGATCTCGCGCGGCCAACATGATCGGCGACCGCGCGCGAACTCGTCCGTTCGTCAGCTTCGCATGAAGCCTTCGCACTCGCCCTCGGCCCAGGCGAGTGTCTTTTCCATGGCTTCACCCTGGTAGTAGCGGAGGCACATCTTGGTCAGGGTGGCCTGGAAGTAGATCTGCTGTGCGACCTTGGGCGGCGCGGGCGAGGCCGCAATCGACAGCGTCTGGTGCTTGAAGGGGTTCGGGTAGTGATAGAGCGTGCCCTTCGGCGGCCCTTGCTCTTCCCAGACCTTCAACGTCGTGAGCTTCTCATAGGCCGGCAGGTCGTAGCCGCCGCTCGCGACCACCATCTTCTCGATCGATGCCGGTTGCGACAGGAAGGACAGCAGGCTCTTGGCTGCTTCCTTGTTCTTCGAGAACGACCAGATCGACCAGAAGAACGGCAGATAGGGCGCGAAGCGTCCCTTCGGCCCGGCCGGGAAGCCGTGGGTCCAGCATTGCTCCGCGACTTGCGGCGCATCGCGCTTGGCGACCGCCCATGCGCTCGGCGGGTTCATGATCATGGCGCCCTTGCCGGCGACCAGCCACTTGTTGTTGGAAGCATCATCCCATGCGGCAACGTCGGGCGGCAGGAACGCGAGCAGCTTCTTGTAGAATTCGAGCGACTGGCGCACCGCGTCGGTCTTGACGGTGAGGTTGCCCTTGGCGTCGACCAGCTGCGCGCCGAACGACTGGAAGATCGCGCCGGCGGTGTCGACATTGTCGCTGGTCTCGCCGAGACCGATGCCGAACGGGAAGCCGGCCTTGTGGCAGGCTTCAGCCGCCTTGAGGAAGGTATCGAGCGTCCAGTTGTCCGCCTTCGGCGGGCCTCCGGCCGGATACATCTCCTGGACGTCGATGTTGGCGTACTTCTTCATCAGGTCGATGCGCGAGCAGGGACCCTTGATCTGGCTGCCGACGCTGGCGGGAACGCCGAGCCATTTGCCGTCGGCCTGGCCGAGATACTTCACCGTGCCGTTGACGTCGCCGTTCAGCTTGATGAGCGGGTCCATGATGTCGTTGACCGGTTCCAGTAGCTCGGCATTGGACTGCGGCCACCAGGTCGGCATCTGGAAGATATCGTGACCGGATTTCGCCTGCGCCTCGGCGGCGATGGTGACGATGTTCTTGTTGCCCTGGCTGGTGATGTAGTCGAGCTGGACCTCGACCTTTTCCTTGGCGGCCCATTCGTTGACGAGCTCGGTGGAGGCACTGTTCGCACCCGGCACCCAGTGATCCCAGAAGCCCATCGAGAGCTTGCCGGCTGCGTAGGCGCCACGCACGTAGGGGGCTGTAATGAGCGCCGCCGATGACAGCGCTGTCGCTGCAACGAATTCTCGGCGCGAAAGCTTCTTCCGTGACATGGCATTCCCTCCCTGGTAGCCGACGGACAAAAGGCTTTTTCTGAATCCCGTTGTTGTTTTTGTGCGTCGCGTTCGCGCGACGTCGCGGGATTTCGTTCACACTGATCAGAACAGAATTGCCGGCTGCTGTCGAGAAACGAGATGCCTGTGCCAAGTAGTACTAACGTTGTGGTCAAATCGCAGGCAGTGTCATCGGCATCAGTGCAGATGTCCGTGGTTTGCCGCGCTTCCCATGATCATGCTGCGACGCACGCGAAGGTCGGCGCGGCGATGCGCGCAGACGGTGCGCGGTTGAGCCGCAGGTTTCCGCCAGCGCCTTATCGAGCCGTGTTCCGTCATGTTGATGGCGAGCGCGACCGATAGACTTGCCGAAGCCGGAAACGATAAAGTCCGGATTCGTCGAACCTGCCCGCCGCGTTAGTCCTGCAATCCACCATCGATCACGGAGACCCGATCATGCTCATTCCGGTAGCGAAGCTGCGAGCACAATGGAGATTGTGCGCCGCGGTTGGGGCCGCCGCCGTCACGCTGCTTGCAGTGCCTCATATGGTCGATGCGCAGATCGTGCAGGGCGTCGAAAACGGCGCGCGCGAGGGCAACAAGGCCGCCGGACCGGTCGGCGGCGTTCTGGGCGGAGCAATCGGCGGCGTCGTCGGGGTCGTGACCGGCGTGACCGGGGTGCTGACCGGCAACAACAACGCCAACCCCAATGCCGGCAATGGCAAGAACGCCCAAGCTCCGGCGTCCGGTGACAAACAGGGTGCCAAGGCCGCCAAATCGGCCAAGGCTGCCGCCAAGGACAAGGGCGCAAAGCAGGCGCCGACGGTGCTGACCCAGGCAGGCGCGCCGCAGCTCACCGCCGAACAGATCGTCGCCAACAGCGACGCCAACATCGATCGGATCAAGAAGGAGCTCAACCTGACGCCGGAGCAGGAGAAGAATTGGGCCGGCTTCAACAGCGCGATGCACTATCTCGGCCACAATGGCGCCGACCGCCTCAACCTGCGCATCGCACGCGCGCAGCGCGATCCGCCTGACGATATCATCGAGCAGATGCGCAACGAGGCCCAGTTCCTCAACGACCGCGCCGTCGACCAGCGCGGCGTCGCCGACGCCGCCGAGCCGCTCTATGCGAGCCTCGACGACAAGCAGAAACAAATCTTCATCAACGAAATGGTCCGCCTCAGCCACGAACGCGGGCTCGATTGAGCCCATCGACGGCGAAGTGGGGACGAATAGCCGGGCCACCAGGCCCTGGGGTAGGTTAAAGGCGCAGCACCCGGCTATTCTGCCGCAGCGGCGCGGCCCGGTTAATTCGTCATTCAATGTTGAAGAAAAACGGACCGGATCACGCCCGAGTGATGGCCGAGTCGGGGCCTTGTCAGGAACCGTTTTGCTGACATGAACAATTGGCCGGCACATGCGCCGGGCAATTCTTGAGCAGCGGGATAATTCCGCGAAGACCGGTTCAACCCTTCGCGAAGTTCAGCTCCACGCCGACGCCGTCGGGATCGTACAGGAAGATCTGGGTGTCGCCGGTGCGCGGCACGATCTGCTCACGAAAGCTGACGTTCTTCGCCTGCAGGCGCTTGCGCACGGCGTCGACGTCGGTGGCGGCGAAGGCAATATGATCGAGCCGGCCGGTGTCTTCATATTTCTTCTCGGTGCCGCGCACCACGATGCCGTCGCGCGGCTTGCGGGTGCCCATTAAATGGACAGTGGCCTGGCCGCCGGAATAGAGCCAGTAGCCGGGGAAATCGAGCGGCGGACGATCGCCGTTCTCGAGCCCGAGCACGTCGCAATAGAACGCCTTGGTCTTCTCCAGGTCCTGTGGCTCGATCGTAAAATGCTGTAGTCCGCCCAACGGCATGGTTCTTCTCCCTGAGAAATCGGATTAGACGAAGCTGAGGTCGGCATCGACGCCGAGCATCCAGGCGCCGACGGTCTCGAAATGACTGAAGCGGCCCTGCAATTGCTGGGTCACGGTGTGGATGTCGCGGAAGCGCCGCTCCAGCGGATGGCCGTCGAAGATCGCGGTGGCACCGGCCGTGTTGTAGGCGAAGTCCACGGCTTCCCGCGCCTTGTGGATGGCGTGCGTTGCCGCCATCCGGATCGTCATGCGCTGCGCGACCGTGATGCTGTGCCCGGCAACCAGGTCCTTCCAGATATCCGCCATCGACTGCAGCAGGAAGGCACGGGCGGAACGCAGATTGACCTCGGCCTGGGCGAGGCCGGATTGCACCACGGCGTTGTCGCGCAGCGTCATCTTCATGCCGCGCGGCACCTTGTTGCGGGCGACGTCGACGAAATTGTCCACCGCGCTGCGGGCGATGCCGCACGCAACGCCCGCGAAGCCGACCTGGTAACAGGTGTGGTTGCTCATCCGGTACAGCGGACCGCTCTCGCGGCATTCGCGATCGAATTCGCGGGTGATCGAATGGTCCGCGCGGACGAAGACGTCGTCCAGCGCGAACTGGTCGCTGGCGGTGCCGCGCAGCCCGACCGTGTTCCAGATGTCGGTCCATTCGACATCTTCGGTCCGCACCAGCATGGTGCGCTCGACCTGCTCGCCATTGGCGTCGCGACGCGGCGAGCCGTCAGCGGCATAGACCGGGCAGTGGGCGCCGAGCCAGGTGGCATGCCGCCCGCCTGACGCAAACGACCAGACCCCGGTGACGCGGTAGCCGCCCGCGCACTCGACAGCCCTGACCTTCGGACCGGGTCCCCAGGCGAGCACGGCGCGCGGATCGCCGAACATCTCTTGCGCGACCGGCAGATCGAGATAGGCCGCCGACATCGCACAGCCGCCGGCCTGGCTCAGGCACCACGCCGTCGAGGCATCGGCCTTGGCGATGGTCTCGATGACATGGAAGAAGGTGACGGGATCGGTTTCGATCCCCTCGGTCGAGCGCGGCAGCAAGAGGCGGAATAGCCGCGCCTCGTGCAGCCGGTCGAGCAGATCGGGCGGCAGGCGGCGCGTCGTCTCGATCGCGTCGGAGGCAGCTGCAACCGCGTCCTTGACCGCCTCGGCGCTGGCGATCACGTCGCGATCACCGGCGAGATCGGCTGAAGTCACGCTCATGCTGGCCTCCCTCAGGCGCGCCGGATCGTTGCGGACGCCGCGACGTCAGCCGCCGCGTTGAGCTCCCTGTCGATCTGCTCGATCGACTTGCCCCGCGTCTCGAGCCCGAAGAACAGATAGACGGCACCCGCCATCAGGAACCAGCAGCCGAGATAGACGAAGGCAGTCGGAATTTGGGTCAGCGGCACATCCGGCTTGAGATAGTTGTTCGAGCCGACGATCAGGGCAAGCCCGACCGGTCCGATGATCTTGCCGATGCCGCCGAAGCCGTAGGCCGATCCCATGCCCGTGGTGCGCAGATGCGACGGCCAGACCTCCGCGGCATAGGGGCCGACGATCGCAAAGCCGCCGTCGGCGAAGAAGAACGCGGCGCCGAGCAGCAGCCAGAATGCCGACATGCCGAACAGCGTCGCGTCGTAGTGATAGCCGGCAATGATGGTCAGCGCGCCGGCGCCGAAGCCGAGCAGGCCGCCGGCGATGCGCCGTCCCAGCAGTTCCGAGAAATACGAGAACGAGATGCGACCGAGGAAGCCGGTGATGCTGAGCAGGATCATCATCTTGGCGGCTTCCTGCGGCGTGACCTTCAAGAGCAGCACGAATAGCGCGGGCGCCCACAGTGTGATGCCGTAGACGCCGGTCTGCGCGCCGGCATTGCCGAGCCAGGAGACGATCAGGCTGCGCGGATATTTGAACAGGTCGAACCAGCTCGTCTTGACGATCGGGCCGGCGTCGGCCGCGCTCGGCAAGGGCAGCTCGGATGGCTGAACCTCGAGCGCCCAGGCCAGCGACTTGCGGGCTTCGTCATAGCGGCCCTGCCGGCACAGCCAGCGCGGCGATTCCGGAACCCAGAGCCGGACCAGCAGCACCAGCACAGCAGGCAGCACGCCGATCGCAAACAGCAGCCGCCACTGATCGGTGCCCATGATCGCGCCCAGCACCGCGCCGAGGCCGACGCCGAGCGGGATCACGCAGGTGACGAGCCCGCCGACCCAGCCGCGCTTGTGCGAGGGCATGAACTCCTGCACCAGCGGCAGGTCGACGCAATAAAGGCCGCCGACGCCGGTGCCGACGAAGAAGCGCAGGACGGCGAGATAAATCCAGCCATTGTCGGGCGTGAAATAGAGCAGCCCGGTTGCGATCGAGAAGTTCAGGACGGTGCCGATGAAGACGACGCGGCGTCCGACCCGATCGGCGAGCCAGCCCCACAGATAGGCGCCGAGGATGGCGCCGATGCCGGAACTCATCAGCACGGTGGCGGACTGGCCAAAGGTGAGTTTCCACGGCCCGATCAGGAACGCGAGCACAAAGCCGATCAGGAAGTAGTCGAAGAATTCCAGCGCATCGCCGATGATGGCCGCTGCAAGTATCTTGATCTGGTTGCCGGTCAGAGTCGTCCGGCGATCGAGAATCTCGAACATGGCGCGTCTCCCCATGGCGCCTGTTCGTTGTTATTGGGAGCGTGCGTTGCGCCGGCGCATCGCCCATAGGATGAGGCTATCCTCGCGCCGTCGCGGACGGCAAGCCCGCACCGACGCGGGGCTCATCTGCAAGGGTGCGATACGCAATCCGGCTTACTGCTGCGCACAAATCGTGGTGTGAAAGCCTGATGCAAGCCGCGGGGGCCGTTGACTCCGGCAATGCCGATCGCCCACGTTTGCGTGAAGGAAGCAGGGGGAGGCCGGTGGACGAAAAGCGCAAGCATCCGCGAACCGAGGTCAACGAACCCGGCTATGTCTCGTCGGGCGGTTCGGTCATGCATTGCACGATCGTGAACATATCGCCGGAAGGGGCCGCCATCGAGGTCGAGAATCCGGCCTTCGTCCCGCACAGATTCCGCCTGGTAATGGCCCGTGACGCCTCGGTCGTCTATGACTGCCAGGTGATCTGGAGCAAGAAGACGCGGATTGGAGTGAGTTTCGTGACGGCCGCCTGAGCGCGGCAATCTCGTGGGGACGCCATGACCGACCATGCTAACGTGGGTCGGGTCTGGCTGCTGGAACAGCAGGTGATACGCCGATGACTCCGGAACCCGCAACGATCTGCCTCGGCTGCTGGCAAAACCTGCATATGCCGATCCCGTTGCGTGGTCCCTTGTCGGCGCCGTTCCGCCTGTTCGGGGTCCGGCCGAGCCGTATGAACCCGAACACCTGCACGATCTGCGAGATGGCCTTCTCGAAGATCATGAAGGCGCGCGCCGTGACCATCGACGCCACCCTCCTGTTCGCCGATTTGCGCGGCTACACCACACTGACGCAGACCATTGCGCCGGCCGGGCTGACGTCGCTGCTCGATGCGTTCTACGACGACTGCGCCGCCGCGATCTGGCGCTACGACGGCATTCTCAACAAGACGATCGGCGATGCCGTGTTCGCGATATTCAATTTTCCGGTGCGGCGGGACGATCATGCCGTGCAGGCCTTGCAGGCGGCGCGCGAGATCCAGCGCCGCTTCCTGGAAAGGCGCGACGCCCTGGCGCAGGCGATCGGCGCCGGCGACATCGAGCTCGGCATCGGGATCGGGATGGACAGCGGCGACACCAATTTTGGCGAATTCGGCCAGACCCATCGCGACCTGACCGCGGTCGGCACGGTGGTCAATCGGGCGGCACGCGCCCAGGCTGCAGCGAAGTCCGGCGAGATCCTGGTCACGACGGCCGTGCGGGATCGAACCCGCGACATGATCACGGCGACCGGTTCCGAATATACGCTGAAAGGTTTCGACCAGCCGGTTACGCTGTTCTCCGCCTGAATTGACGCGGCGCAAAAAAGACGGCTCCAGCGCGCAGCCGCGCGCCGAAGCCGTCGGGATGGTCGTTTGCCGATTACGAACGTCGCCTCAACGCGAGGCCGGCGGCTTCGTTCCCGCCCAAACGAAATTCTTTTGACCCTTTCAGCGCCACATGCCGCGCATCCTGGCGCCGATATCGATCGGTGGCGCGCGGTTGGCGGTCGAGGCTTGCGCCGGAGCGGCTCGCGGCCAGCTGGTCCGCTCGAACGCCGGCAGCAGCGGTTGCGGGATGAAGCGCGTACGCGAGGCGTACATGTGGCGGTCGCCCTTGGCGGCCTGGCCGTGGACGAAAAAGCGCTGCGGCACCATCAGATGCAGATCGTCCTTGGCGCGGGTCATCGCGACATAGAGCAGGCGGCGCTCCTCCTCGAGCTCGGCTGACGTGCCGGCGCCGAGATCGGAGGGCATGCAGCCGTCGACGACGTTGAGCACGTAGACCGATTTCCATTCCTGCCCCTTGGCGGAGTGGATGGTCGACAGGATCAGATAATCCTCGTCGAGCAGCGGCACGCCGGCCTGGTCGCTGGTCGCGTCGGGCGGATCGAGCGTGAGTTCGGTGAGGAAGCGTTCGCGCGACGGATAGCCGGCTGCGATCTGCTCGAGCTGAATGAGGTCGGCGCGGCGGACCTCGCTGTCCTCGTGGATGCGATCGAGATGCGGCTCGTACCAGAGACGCGCGCGCTCGATGTCGACCGGCCATTCCGAGTAGCGGAGGTTCTCGATCGCCTCGACGAACAGCCGCCAGTCGGCGCCGGCACGGGGCGGGGCAGGCAGCGCAACGAGCGCCGCGATCGGATCGGCGGCTTCTGCCATGCGGTCGAGCACGCGCTGCGCCGAGGCGGGCCCGACGCCGGGCAACAGATGCAGGATGCGAAAGCCGGCGACCCGGTCGCGCGGATTGGCGGTGAAGCGCAGCAGCGCCAGCATGTCCTTGACGTGCGCGGCGTCGAGGAATTTGAGGCCGCCGAATTTCACGAACGGAATGTTGCGGCGGGTCAGCTCGACCTCCAGCGGTCCGCTGTGCGAGGAGGTGCGGAACAACACCGCCTGATGCTTCAACAGCGCGCCTTCCTCACGGTTGGCCAGCACCTGCTCGACGATGTAGCGGGCCTGATCGGCTTCGTCGCGGATCGTGACCAGCAGCGGCTTGCGGGTCGAGGTCCGGTCGGTCCACAGGTTCTTGGTGAAGCGTTCCTTGGCGAGCGAGATCACGCCATTGGCGGCCGCCAGGATCGGCTGTGTCGAGCGATAGTTGCGGTCGAGCGTGACGATCTCGGCAGCCGGGCTGAACTGCGCCGGGAAGTCGAGGATGTTGCGCACCGTGGCGGCACGGAACGAGTAGATCGACTGCGCGTCGTCGCCGACGACGGTGAGCCCGCGTCCCGCCGGCTTGAGCGCGAGCAGGATGGAGGACTGCAGGCGGTTGGTGTCCTGATATTCGTCGACCATCACGTGGTCGAAGCGGCCGCCGATCTCCTCTGCCAGCGCGGTATCCGTCACCATCTGCGCCCAGTAGAGCAGGAGGTCGTCGTAATCGAGTACGTTCTGCCGCTGCTTGGCTTCGACGTAGGCCGCGAACAGTTGTTTCAACTCGTTGGCCCAGCCGGCGCACCACGGGAAGAACTGGCCCAGCACGGCCTCGATCGGCATCTCCGCGTTGACGCAGCGCGAATAGATCGCAAGGCAGGTGCCTTTGGTCGGAAACCGGCTTTCGGTGCGGGAGAAACCGAGATCGTGGCGGACCAGGTTGATCAGGTCGGCGGAGTCCTCACGATCATGGATCGTGAACGCCGGGTCGAGGGCGATACGTTCGGCGAATTCGCGGAGCAGCCGAGCGCCGATGCCGTGGAAGGTACCGGCCCAGCTCAGCGCATCGGTCATGATCGAGGCGCGATCGCCGAGCACGCGCCGCGCGATGCGCTCGACGCGGCCGGCCATCTCGGCGGCGGCGCGCCGCGAAAAGGTCATCAACAGGATTCGGCGCGGATCGGCGCCGGCGACGATCAGATGCGCGACGCGATGGGCAAGCGTGTTGGTCTTGCCGGAGCCCGCGCCCGCGATCACCAGCAGCGGAGCGCCGACGATGCCATCCGCGCCGACCCCGTGCTCGACGGCGCGGCGCTGCTCGGAATTGAGCGCATCGAGATAGGCTGTGTTGGCAAGATCAGGCACGAATCACCCCCACGAAACGCTAACAGACATTGCGATTCCGTGGAGCCGGCGCACCGGCGTGAGAGCAAGAAATTAGATTGACATTAACGCGCCGCGGAGCACAACCGCGCCATGGCTGACGTTTCCAAATCCGACACGCCGCTGAAGGCGACATTCAGAGTGCGACTGAACGGCGAGACGGTGACGCTCGCGACCGTCGGCCAGGCCTACCGCTTCATCAGCAATCTCAGCGCCGTCGAATGGATGGAGTTCCGCTCGTTGCATGACGATGCGCTGGTCGCGCTGGAACGCGCGGCCGGTAACGCCATGCTGACGGTGCAGGCAACCTCCGCGCTGCGGATGCTGTTCGTCCGCGCCAAATTGCTTTGAAAAGAAATGGGCCGCCTTGGCCCTCCGAAGGCGGCCCGAGAGTGCGGCCGAAGCGCATTGCGCCCCCGGCCGTCGCGTGTACCGCCGTTACCTTGTTTGCGGCCATAACGAACGGGCCTTACGAAAGGCGCGCCGATTCGGCTGTAGCGGCAACACCACAATCAGTGGCCGGCGTCGTCGACGAGGCGGTCATACACAAGGGCAGAGCGCAGGTTCATCGTTGCGATCCTCAGATAGCTGGGCTCGCGCATCGCGTTGTTGAACATCATGATCGCCGTCTTCCAGTAACCGCGCTCGCGCTGATCCGCGCTCAGTGCTGACAGGTAATCCGCCGCGTCGCCAACGGTTGCGAGTGTGCGCCCGTCCTTCAGCGTGATCGGGAACGCAAGCGGCGACCGCTTCTCAAGCTCCAGCACGAAAGGCTCCCCCAAAAGGCAAACAGCAATAACAGAACAGACCTAGCTGCGCCGCTATATCAAAGCCTTAAGGGAGTGTCCGGCTCGGCCAAGGTGGGCGGTTCAGAACGAATCCGCCAGCGCGATCTCCGCCCGGAGGGCATCGATGCGCCGCTCAGCTTCCTCCGACGTCAGGTCGCGCGCGTACTGGTTCGGCTGATAGGCCTCCTCGGCCAGGGTCCGCAACCGCAGCGCCTGGGCCCGCGACATCAGCCCGCCAAGCCGCTCCGCAACCCCGCCAAATCTCACCGCTGCCATGCTCATCGCTCACCTCACTTGCCGGATCGTGACTTGACAATATGTTCTATTTTTGTTCTAACAAGCCATGGACAACAAGATCAATGAAATTCGTCGCAGGATCAGCACTTTGCGGGCTGAGATGACCTTGGTCGAGGCGTCGATCCGAGATCAGGTCAACCGCGATCTGGATTGCAGCGAAGCGTCCTACCGGCTGATGGCGATGCGCGCCGAAGTGGCCGAGCTCGTCGGCCGCTGGAAGGCCGCCGGCGGCGGCGAGCGCCTCCCCACGGTTCGAGAGCGGCTGAGCCGAAGCTTCGCGGATAGGCCGGTCGCAGCGGCCAAGCCGGCCCCCGCCAAATCGGACAAGGCCAAGCCGAAGCCGGGCCACAGTAACGCGCGGGTTTGACCGACCCGCCCGAACGGGCGGCTCGAAGCCAAATCTGGTTTCGAAGCGGGAACCCTAGCCACGAGTGGGCATTTTCTTGTGGTGAGAGCCAACACCATAGCATCGCCCAGTGCCATGATCGCCGATCCGACCGCGCCACCGCGGGCATCGATGAATGACGATCGCAGTCCGCTGCTGACGCTGATCTCCTGCATCAGCTGCATCAGGACGATGCGGCTTGAGAGCAGCTCTCCGGGCAGCGAGGGCAAGGACATCCTTCAATACCGCTGCGAACAATGCAGCCGGATCGAACGGGTGCAATTGGTGCGGCGAACCTGGCCGACGGACCGCTGATCCCTCAAGAACGTTTGCACGTCATCAGGCGTGTAGCCCCCGATGCGCCCGGCGGCCTTGTCCCCGTTTGGCGGCACGCATCCCGGGCCACGCCGATCGGTTGCATTTGATCGTTATGCCCTCCCAATCCGAGCAGCCTATCCGGACCAGGCAAAGAGTTGCCATGCCGGTTGGAACTTTTGGTTCCATCGGCGATTAAGCTACTCGGTTTGCGTCACAAATCGCGGTTTTGGCGTTTTCCCGCTTGAATCAATCAAGGGCAGTCATTCTTATGGTCACACTGGCTTCTCCGAGTCCCTGGATTCGTAGCCAGCGCGTAGGGGAAATTCCATGACCGATCTCGGTTCGCCGCCTCGTCCCCGTGCTGATTCCCGCCGCACCCAATCATCGAACGGAAGCCTCGATTCCTCGCACGACCTGCTGCAATCGCTGCAGGCGATGCGCGGCGGCGACTTCTCCGTTCGGATGCGTGGCGACTATCTCGGTATCGACGGCAAGATCGCGGACGCCTTCAACGAAATCGCCGCCGCCAACGAGCGCATGGCGCAGCAATTGGCGCGCGTCGGACAAGTCGTCGGCCGCGAGGGACAGACCCGCCAGCGCGTCAATTTCGGCCTCGCCAGCGGCGCCTGGGCCGATATGGAAAGCTCGGTCAACACGCTGATCGACGATTTGCTGTGGCCGACCCGCGAAGTCACCCGCGCGGTTGCCGCGGTGGCGCAGGGCGACCTGCTGCAGACCGTGCAACTCGACGTCGAGGGCAGGCCGCTGCGCGGCGAATTCCTGCAGTCGGCGAACATCGTCAACACGATGATCAAGCAGCTCTCGGTGTTCACCTCCGAGGTCACGCGCGTCGCCCGCGAAGTCGGCACCGAGGGCAAGCTGGGCGGCCAGGCGCAGGTGCCGGAAGTGACCGGCGTCTGGAAAGACCTCACCGAGAGCGTCAACTCGATGGCCAACAATTTGACCGGCCAGGTCCGCAACATCGCCGAGGTGACGATCGCGGTCGCCAACGGCGACTTGTCCAAGAAGATCACGGTCGACGTCCGTGGCGAGATCCTGCAGCTGAAGGAGGCCATCAACACGATGGTCGATCAGCTGCGTTCATTCGCCTCGGAAGTGACGCGCGTGGCGCGCGAGGTCGGCACCGACGGCAAGCTCGGTGGTCAGGCGATCGTGCCCGGCGTTGCCGGCACCTGGAAGGATCTCACCGACTCCGTGAACGCGATGTGCGGCAACCTGACCGCCCAGGTCCGCAACATCGCCAACGTGACCACCGCCGTGGCGCGCGGCGACCTGTCGCGCAAGATCACGGTCGACGTCAGCGGCGAGATCCTCGAGCTGAAGGACACCATCAACACGATGGTGGACCAGCTCAATTCATTCGCCTCGGAAGTGACGCGCGTGGCGCGCGAAGTCGGCACCGAAGGCAAGCTCGGCGGCCAGGCCCAGGTGCCCGGTGTTGCCGGCACCTGGAAGGACCTCACCGACAACGTCAACTTCATGGCGTCGAACCTGACCGCCCAGGTCCGCAACATCGCCGACGTCGCGACCGCGATCGCCGGCGGCGACCTGTCGAAGAAGATCACGGTGAACGTGTCGGGCGAGATCCTTCAGCTGAAGGAAACCCTCAACACGATGGTCGACCAGCTCAACGCCTTCGCGTCGGAAGTGACGCGCGTGGCGCGCGAGGTCGGTACCGAAGGCAAGCTCGGCGGTCAAGCCAACGTGCTCGGCGTCGCCGGCACCTGGAAGGACCTCACCGAAAGCGTGAACTCGATGGCGTCGAACCTGACCGCCCAGGTCCGCAACATTGCAGCGGTGACGACCGCGGTCGCCAACGGCGACCTGTCGAAGAAGATCACGGTGGACGTGCGCGGCGAAATCCTCGAGCTGAAGGACACCATCAACACGATGGTCGACCAGCTCAACGCCTTCGCCGGCGAGGTGACGCGCGTGGCGCGCGAGGTCGGCACCGAAGGCAAGCTCGGCGGTCAGGCCATCGTGCTCGGCGTCGCCGGCACCTGGAAGGACCTGACCGACAGCGTCAACTCGATGGCCTCCAATCTCACGGGACAGGTGCGCAACATCGCCGAGGTCGCGACCGCGGTGGCGAAGGGCGACTTGTCGAAGAAGATCACGGTGAACGTGTCGGGTGAAATCCTTCAGCTGAAGGAAACCCTCAACACGATGGTCGACCAGCTCAACGCCTTCGCCGGCGAAGTGACGCGCGTGGCGCGCGAGGTCGGCACCGACGGCAAGCTCGGCGGCCAGGCCGAAGTGCCCGGCGTCGGCGGCACCTGGAAGGACCTGACCGACAGCGTCAACTCGATGGCCGGCAACCTCACGGCGCAGGTCCGCAACATTGCGGAAGTGGCGACTGCGATCGCCGGTGGCGACCTGTCGCGCAAGATCACGGTCGATGTCCGCGGCGAGATCCTGCAGCTGAAGGAAACGCTGAACACGATGGTCGACCAGCTCAACCGCTTCGCGGGCGAGGTGACGCGCGTGGCGCGCGAGGTCGGCACCGAGGGACGTCTGGCCGGCCAGGCCAACGTGCCCGGCGTTGCCGGCACCTGGAAGGATCTGACCGACAGCGTCAACTCGATGGCCGGCAACCTCACGGCGCAGGTCCGCAACATCGCCGAGGTGACGACCGCTGTGGCGCGCGGTGACCTGTCGCGCAAGATCACCGTCGACGTGAAGGGCGAAATCCTCGAGCTGAAGAATACCATCAACACGATGGTCGACCAGCTCAACGGTTTCGCGGGTGAAGTGACGCGCGTCGCGCGCGAGGTCGGCACCGAAGGCAAGCTCGGTGGCCAGGCCGAAGTGCCCGGCGTCGCCGGCACCTGGAAGGATTTGACCGACAACGTCAACTTCATGGCCTCGAACCTGACCGCGCAGGTCCGCAACATCGCCGAGGTCGCGACCGCGATCGCCGGCGGCGATCTGTCCAAGAAGATCACGGTGGACGTGCGCGGCGAGATCCTGCTGCTCAAGGACACCCTGAACACGATGGTCGAGCAGCTGCGCTCGTTCGCCGCCGAAGTGACGCGCGTGGCGCGCGAGGTCGGCACCGAAGGGCGGCTGGGCGGCCAGGCCGTGGTGCCCGGCGTCGGCGGCACCTGGAAGGACTTGACCGACAACGTCAACCTGCTGGCCGCGAACCTGACCACGCAGGTTCGCAACATCGCCGAAGTGACGACCGCCGTGGCGCGCGGTGACCTGTCGCGCAAGATCACGGTCGACGTGAAGGGCGAAATCCTCGAGCTGAAGAACACCATCAACACGATGGTCGACCAGCTCAATGCCTTTGCCGGCGAGGTGACGCGCGTGGCGCGCGAAGTCGGCACCGAGGGCAAGCTCGGCGGCCAGGCCGAGGTGCGCGGCGTCGCCGGCACCTGGAAGGATCTGACCGACACCGTCAACGTCATGGCGGCGAACCTGACCGAGCAGGTGCGCGGCATCGTCAAGGTGGTGACCGCGGTCGCGGACGGCGACCTCAAGCAGAACCTGACGGTGAAGTCGAAGGGCGAGGTGGCCGCGCTCGCCGACACCATCAACAACATGACCGAGACGCTCGCGACCTTCGCCGACCAGGTCACCAGCGTGGCGCGCGAAGTCGGCGTCGAAGGACGCTTGGGCGGCCAGGCCAACGTGCCCGGCGCGGCCGGCACCTGGAAGGACCTGACCGGCAACGTCAACCTGCTGGCCGCCAACCTGACGTCCCAGGTCCGCGCCATCGCGGAGGTGGCGACCGCCGTGACCAAGGGCGACCTGACGCGCTCGATTCAGGTCGACGTTCGCGGCGAGGTCGCGGAGTTGAAGGACAACATCAACACCATGATCGGCAACCTCCGTCTCACCACGGAGCGCAACACCGAGCAGGATTGGCTGAAGACCAACCTCGCACGCTTCACCAACATGCTGCAGGGCCAGCGCGACCTTGCGACCGTCGGCCGCCTCCTGCTGACCGAACTGGCGCCGCTGATCAACGCGCATATGGGCGTGATCTATCAAGTCGACAATCCGGAGAGCCCGCAACTGCGGCTGCTAGCTGCCTACGCCAACGACAGCAGCAACCCGCATTCCCAGATCGTTCAGCTCGGCGAGGGCTTGATCGGTCAATGTGCGCTCGACAAGCGCCAGCGCCTGGTCTCTGACATTCCGGGCGACGCGGTGCCGATCAATTCGGCGCTGATGCGGATCATGCCGAAGAACCTGGTCGTATTCCCGGTGCTGTTCGAGAACCAGGTCAAGGCGGTGATCGAGTTGTCCTCGATCTCGTCGTTCACGACGTCGCAGATCACCTTCCTCGAGCAATTGACCGACAGCATCGGCATCGTGCTCAACAGTATCGAGGCGACGATGCAGACCGAGGCCTTCCTCAAGCAGTCGCAGACGCTCGCCGGCGAGCTTCAGACCCAGCAGAGGGAGTTGCAGCAGACCAACGACCAGCTTGAGCAGAAGGCCCAGCAGCTCGCCGAGCGCAACGTCGACGTCGAGCGCAAGAACCAGGAAATCGAGCAGGCCCGCCGCGCGCTGGAGGAAAAGGCGACCGAGCTGTCGCTGACCTCGAAGTACAAGTCCGAATTCCTCGCCAACATGTCGCACGAGCTGCGGACGCCGCTGAATTCGATCCTGATCCTGGGCCAGCAGCTCACCGAGAATCCGGACGGCAATCTGACCGGCAAGCAGGTCGAGTTCGCCCGCACCATTCATGGCGCCGGCACCGACCTCCTGAACCTGATCAGCGACATCCTCGATCTGTCCAAGATCGAGTCCGGCACGGTGACGGTCGATGCCGAGGAAATCCTCACATCGAGCCTGCTCGAGACCGTCGGGCGGCCGTTCCGGCACGAGGCGGAGAACCGGCATCTCTCCTTCAGTATCGATGTCGACGGCAATCTTGCGCGCAGCATGGTGACCGACTCCAAGCGGTTGCAGCAGGTGCTGAAGAACCTGCTGTCGAACGCATTCAAGTTCACCGCGGACGGCGGCGTCAGCCTGACCGTGTCGGCCGCGGTCGGCGGCTGGAGCGCCGAGCACCCGATCCTGAACGCCGCACCGGCCGTCGTCGCATTCGAAGTGTCGGATACCGGCATCGGCATCCCCCAGGACAAGCAGAAGCTGATCTTCGAGGCGTTCCAGCAGGCCGACGCCGGCACCAGCCGCAAATATGGCGGCACCGGCCTTGGCCTTGCCATCAGCCGTGAGCTGGCCGGCCTGCTCGGCGGCGAGATCCATCTGCGCAGCGCGCCGGGCAAGGGGTCGACCTTCACGCTGTATCTGCCGCTGAAATATGCCGGACCGTCGGCGGCCCTGCGCCCGCAGGCGCTGGCGATGCCGCACACGGCAGCACCGGCGCTGCAATCGTCAAGCGTGCAAGAGCGCGTGATCGAGCAGCTGCCGGACGACCGGCTCGATCTCGAACCCGGCGACACGATCCTCTTGATCGTCGAGGACGACCCGCATTACGCGCGGGTGCTGATCGATCTGGCGCGCGACAAGGGTTTCAAGGTGCTGGTCGCAAGCCGCGGCGCCGAGGCGCTGGATCTCGCCAAGCAGTTCCAGCCGAGCGCGGTTTCGCTCGACGTGTTCCTGCCCGACATGCTGGGTTGGACGGTGCTGAGCCAGCTCAAGCACAATCCGCTGACCCGTCACATTCCGGTCCAGATCATCACGCTCGACGAGGACCGGCAACACGCGCTGGCGCGCGGTGCGTTCTCCTTCGTCAACAAGCCGACCACGACCGAGGGCGTCAGCGCGGCGCTGTCGCAGATCAAGGAATACGCCAGACCGCGTCGCAAGCGCCTGCTGATCGTGGAGGACAATGCGGCGGAGCAGCTCAGCATCACCGAATTGCTCGGCCACGAGGATATCGAGATCGTGACCAGCGGAACCGGGGCAGAGGCGCTCTCAACGCTGCGCGAGCATCCGTGCGACTGTGTCGTGCTCGATCTGCGGCTGCCCGACATGAGCGGATTCGAGGTGCTGGATCAGATCCGCAAGGACGAGACGCTCTCCAATATCCCCGTTGTGGTGTTTACGGGGCGGGAACTTTCGGCCGAGGAGGACGCGGAGCTGCACACCATGGCGCGCAGCATCGTCGTCAAGGGCGTGGAGTCGCCGGAACGCCTGCTCGACGAAACGTCACTGTTCCTGCACCGTGTGATCACGGAATTGCCCGTCGAAAAACAGAGGATGCTGGAGAAGCTCAATAGTTCCGATGACGATCTTATTGGCAAGACCGCGCTCCTGGTCGACGACGACGCCCGCAACATCTTCGCGCTGTCGAGTGTGCTGGAGCGGCGAGGTATGAAGGTGCTGACTGCGACAACAGGTCACGAGGCGATCTCGCTGGTCGAGTCCAATCCGAAGATCGCGATCGTGCTGATGGACATCATGATGCCGCAGATGGACGGTTACCAGACCATCGGCGCCATCCGGCTCAATCCGGCCTTTGCGCGGCTGCCGATCATTGCACTGACCGCGAAAGCGATGAAAGGCGATCGCGAGAAATGCCTGGAGGCAGGCGCATCCGACTATCTGGCGAAACCCGTGAATACCGAGCAACTGCTGCTGGCGATCCGCATGTGGCTGCACCGCTGATCGGCGATCGAATATGATGGACCATGAAAAGGTAAACATCCTTCTGGTCGATGACCAGCCGGCCAAGCTGCTGGCTTATGAGGTCATCCTGAAAGAGCTCGGTGAAACGCTGGTCGTCGCCTCGTCGGGCCGCGAGGCGCTTGAGTTCCTGCTCAAGAACGAGGTCGCGGTCATCCTGGTAGACGTCTGCATGCCCGAGCTCGACGGCTTCGAGCTCGCAGCAATGATCCGCGAACATCCGCGCTTTCAAAAGACTGCGATGATCTTTATCTCGGCAATCCAGGTCAGCGACATCGACCGGCTGCGCGGCTATGAGATGGGCGCGGTGGATTACGTGCCGGTGCCGGTCGTGCCGGAAGTGTTGCGCGCAAAGATCCGCGTGTTCGCCGAGCTCTACCGCAAGACGCGGCAACTCGAACGCCTCAATGCCGAGCTCGAGGACCGGGTGCGGGCGCGCACCGCCGAGCTCGAGCAGTCGACCACCCGGCTGGTCGAGAGCGAAGCGCGTCGCAGCATGGCGATTGCCGCGGGCAAGATGGGCTCGTGGGATTGGGATTGGGGCAACGGCGACTGGATGTGGGACGAGGGGCAATACAAGATCTTCGGCGTCGATCCCAAGTCCTTCGCACTGACCTCCGACAATATCCAGGCGCTGTTTCATCCCGACGATGTCGAACAACTCCGGCAGGGCTGGACCGGTTTCGGCAACGGCCACACCTCCTATGAGGCCGAATTCCGCGTCGTGCGGCCGGACGGCGAGATCCGCTGGTGCGTCGGCACGGCCGCGGCCACCAGCGACAGGAACGGCAAGGTGGTGCGGGTCAGCGGCGTCACCATCGACATCACCGATCGCAAGAAGGCCGAGGAGCGGCAGAGCCTGTTGACCCGCGAGGTCGACCATCGCGCCAAGAACGCGCTCGCGCTGGCGCAGTCGATCGTGCGTCTGACGCGCGCGCACAACGTGACCGCCTATGTGCGAGCGGTCGAGGGCCGCATCACGGCGCTGGCGCGGGTTCACACCGTGCTGTCGCTGTCGAGCTGGCAGGGCGCCGAGATCCGGCGGCTGGTGACCGAGGAGATCGCGCCTTATTCCGAGGCCGGGCAGATTCAGATCGCGGGCGGAGAGGTGCAGTTGCAGCCCGCGACTGCGCAGACGCTGGCACTGGCGCTGCACGAGCTCGTCACCAACTCGGCCAAATATGGCAGCCTGTCGGTGTTGCCGGGCCGGCTCGCGATCACCTGGGAGGTGGCGGACGACACGCTGATCCTGGCCTGGGTGGAATCCGGCGGGCCTCCGGTGACCAAGCCGAAGCAGAAGGGCTTCGGCACACGAAGTGTCATCGCCAGCATCGAGACTCAACTCGGCGGACGGGCCGACTTCGATTGGCGTGCCGAGGGCCTGATCTGCCGGCTCACGGTTCCCCTCAAGCCGCTTGTTGGAGACACGCCGGCGTTCCGCGACCCGACGACGGCCGAGCGCAAGCCCATGGTCCGTTCCAGGGCCGTGTAGTGCATCCTACGGCACCTCCCAATGGACCTTGATGCAGACGAGATTGTGAACGCAGCCTGCGCGCGAACTGCGCTATGAGCTGCGCGTCTGACCGGGGCCTCGCGTGAGGAGCAAATGCGTAAGACAAGTCTTGCCGGCGCCTGCATGTCCGCCGTCATCCTCGCAGCGACCGGCATCGCGCGGTCGGGCGCTGAACCCGTACTGAAAGGCGCGGAGGCGTTCGGCGACTGGCAGCGCGATAGGCCAGGCACGATGCGCCTGATCACGCCGCAGGACTTGCCCAAGCCGGGCGCAACCGCCTCCAGCAGCAATTCGTCCCGCGTCGTGTCGCGCCCCGCATCGGCGGTGCCGCAGGTGCCGGCGGGGTTCAAGGTCGAGCTGTTTGCGAGCGGGCTGAGCGGTCCGCGCATTATCCGGACCGCGCCCAACGGCGATATCTTCGTCGTGGAAACCAGCTCCGGCCGCATCCGTGTCCTGCGCAGCGCCGACGGCGGCACCAGGCCGGCGACCAATGAGGTCTACGCATCCGGACTGAACCGGCCGTTCGGCATCGCGTTCTTTCCGAACGGTGACAATCCGCAATGGCTCTACGTCGCCAACACCGACAGCGTCGTGCGCTTTGCCTACCGCAACGGCGATCTCAAGGCGTCGGGAAAGCCTAAGAGCATCGTCGCAAACCTTCCGCACGGCTACGGCCACTCGACGCGCGACATCGTGTTCACGCCGGACGGCAAACGGATGCTGGTGTCGGTCGGCTCCGCCGGCAACGCGGGCGAGGGCCTCGGCCGGCCGCCGGAAGGTATCGAGAGCTGGAGCCGCGACCACGCGCTCGGCGCGGCCTGGGGATCGGAAACCGACCGCGCGGCCGTGCTGGCCTTCGATCCCGACGGCAAGAATCAGAAGCTGTTCGCCACGGGCATCCGCAACTGCGTCGGACTGGCGATCCAGCCTGGAAGCGGCACGCCCTGGTGCTCGACCAACGAGCGCGACGGCCGCGGCGACAACCTCGTGCCCGATTATGTGACGCGTATCCGCGAGGGCGCGTTCTACGGCTGGCCCTGGTACTATATCGGCGCCAACGAAGACCCGGCGCATACCGGCGCGCGGCCCGATCTCAAGGACAAGGTCACGATTCCCGACGTGCTGTTGCAGGCGCACTCGGCCTCACTGGGCATCACCTTCTACACCGGCAGCAGTTTTCCGGCCGAATATCGCGACGATGCGTTCGCAGCCGAACACGGCTCGTGGAACCGCGCGAAGCGCACCGGGTACAAGGTCATTCGCATCAGGCTGAAGGACGGCGTGCCGACCGGCGAGTACGAGGATTTCGTCACCGGCTTCGTCATCGCCGACAATGAGGTCTGGGGCCGTCCGGTGGGTGTGACCGTGGCGCGGGATGGCGCGCTGCTGGTCTCCGAGGACGGCAACGGCACGATCTGGCGCGTCAGCCACGACTAGCCGTTTGGTTGGCGGCGGCTAGCCCAGCCCATCCTTGAGGCCGTATTCCTCGTAGATGGTGAGGGGATCGGTATCGGGAAACAACCGGCACTTGGCTTGCGCAAGATGCAGCGTGACCGCTCCGGCCTCACATCTCGCAGTCAGGATCTTCCGGACATCCTCCATATGGGCGCGCGGCTGATGCTTCGACGGCAACTGCTCGAGCGCGACCAGCGCGGTGGCCAGAGCTTCCGTGACCGCCCATTCGTCATGTCCGGTAATTCCCTTTCGCGGCATCACCACACCCTCCGTCACACCGGCTGCGACATTGTAGCGCGAGAAGGGTGGGGGCTGTCATCAGCCAACATGGCCAGGGCGGCCAGGAACCGGTTGGCGCGGCCTGCCACGATGCGCCGCAGGGAACCAGCGTGGCAGCGCGCGCAGGCAATGCTTACAACGATGGTTGCATCCCGCTTCACCAAATCAGCCCGCCCGATGTTCGACCCCTATCTCTCGGCCTGGAGCCTCGTCCCTGACGGTGATCCGATCGTGACGCATGCCGCACGGTTGCTGCCGGTGCGGCAGCTCGGCGAACCGGCAATGCTCAAGCTCTCGCACGAGCCGGACGAACGCCTCGGCGCCATCGTCATGGAATGGTGGGACGGCGACGGTGCGGCGCGCGTCCTTGCCCGTGACGGCGAGGCGCTGCTGCTCGAGCGGGCGATGGGCTCGGCTTCGCTCAGCGACATCGCGCGAACCGGTCGGGACGATGAGGCCTGCAGAATTCTCTGTGCAACAGCCGATCGGCTCCACACCCGGCGGGCGAAACCGCGGCCGGACCTGACGCCGCTGAAGGACTGGTTTCGCGAACTGTGGCCGGCGGCGAGGGCGCATGGCGGCATCCTGAACCGATCGGCTGCCGTCGCCGAAGCGCTGCTCGGCGATGTCAGCGAGATCGTGGTGCTGCATGGCGATCTGCACCATGACAATGTGCTCGACTTCGGTGCGCGCGGCTGGCTCGCGATCGATCCCAAGCATCTCGTCGGCGAACGTGGCTTCGACTTCGCCAATATCTTCACCAATCCGGATCTTGCCGATCCGGCACGGCCGGTCGCGACCGAACCCGGACGTTTTGCGCGGCGTCTCGACATCGTCGTGGAAGCAGCAAAGCTGGATCGCCTGCGCTTGCTGTCATGGATCGTCGCCTGGACCGGCTTGTCGGCAGCATGGTTCCTCGGCGATGACGATCCGCTCGCCGAAATCGACCTGCAGATCGCAAACCTTGCCGCGGCCGAGCTCGACCGGATGGCGTAGCGCGCGCAGCGACTACGCTGCCGCGGCGCTGGCTCCGCTCAGCGACACGCTCAAGATCCGCCATTTCGATATGTCGAAGAAGTAGGCGGCCTTGATACGCGCGGATGCGGGATCCGGCGCCTGAATCGCCGTGTGGAATTTCCGCTCCCCATCGCTCAGCGAAATCCGGAATGTCTGCATTGGTCGAACCTCCACGCACGAATGCTGCGGCAGGGAGGGTTAAGATCCGGTTGCTGACGGCGATCCTGCGTGACGCACGCGCGTCTCACGCGCCGCCGTTCTCATGTGAAGCCTGCGGCAGCCGCACCATCGTGTCTTCTGCGCCGACGACGCGTCCGTCCTGCGCTCTCAGCTCGAGCCGGCGCACCGGCAGTCCATTCTTTCGGTCGACCAGCAGCACATGCGCCTCGTCGGGCTCGAAGAAGAAATCCTCACCCCACTGCCGGAGCGCGACAAGGAGCGGGAATAGCCCGCGTCCCTTTTCGGTCAGCACATATTCCTGATACGAGCTGCCGTCGGCTGCAGGCACGGTTTCCATGATTCCGTGCGCCAGCAGATTGCGCAGCCGGGCGGAGAGGATGTTCTTGGCGAGCCCGAGGCTCTTCTGAAATTCGCCGAACCGGCGCAGCCCGTCGAATGCGTCGCGGATGATCAACAGCGACCACCAATCGCCGATCGCATCCAGCGGCCGGGCCACGCCGCACATAGAGTCCCTGTGGCTCACGCGCTTGGCCATCGTGGTCCGCCTGACGCTCCTCATTCCACATTCTGAATCGGTGGCGCGGTCCCGAAAGACCGCCCAAGTCGGAGTTCGATATATCGGTTGCAAAGTAAAACCTCAAGCGCTACAGGATGGTTTCAAGTTGAAACCACTCGAGGCCAGCCATGATCCAATCCGACGCCACCTTCGACGGCACCTTTCCGTTCACGCCGCATTTCAGCGCGGCGCCGGGCTTCCGGATGCACTATCTTGACGAAGGTCCGCGGGACGGCGAGGTGGTGCTCTGCCTCCACGGCGAACCGACCTGGGGCTATCTGTTTCGCCGTCTGGTGCCGGTCCTGCGCGCGACGCATCGCGTGGTCGTTCCGGATCACATGGGGTTCGGCAAGAGCGCGACGCCGGCTGAGCGCAGCTATTGGCTGCAGGACCATGTCGACAATCTCGAAGCGCTGGTCCTTGCGCTCGATCTCACCGACATCACGCTGGTCATGCATGACTTCGGTGGTCCCGTCGGCATGGGCTTCGCGGCCAGGCATCCGGATCGCATCCGCCGCGTCATCTCGGCCAATGGGCCGACGCCGTTCGGGCAGAGCGATCTGTTCGAGCGCGTCACCGCCAATGCGCTGGCTTCGCCGTGGTTTCAATGGATCGCAAACGCCGAAGCGAAGGGTGAGCTCGAGCCGGTTCTCGGCCAGCTCGGCTTCAACATCCTGAGCACGCTCAAGCTCAACGGCTTCGAGAACAACGCCGTCATCACCGACGCCTGGCTTGCCGCCTACGGCGCCCCATTCGCGCGTCCGGCCGACTGCCTCGGTGCGATCGGATGGGCCAGGGGCTTTGCGACCGGCGCGCACAGGTTCGACGCGCCGGATCCCACCGCCGACCGCGCGATCCGCAGCAAGCCTGCACTCGCCATCTGGGGCGAAGCGGACCGCACGCTGCAGGCGGAGCATTTGCTGCCGCTGTTTTCCGCGATCTTCCCGGCGGCGCCGGTCAAGCGCCTTGCCGGCGTCGGGCATTACTGTTTTGAGGATGCTCCGGAGGAAATCGGCAGCCTGATCGCCGAGTTCATCCGGCAGGCCTGACTGCGTGCCCGATCGCATGCGGGGGCAGGGCAGCAACGTCGCTGGTCAGGCGGCAGAGGTTTCGGATTGATCCGGTCGTGCCTGCTCGCAAGGAACGAGCAGGACGGTCACATCGCCAAACTACGATCGGCGTGTGGCTCGTTCAGCTCGCGCCGGCGAGAATGACGAGGTTGTTGATGACGGGCGTTGAGCAAAACGCCACCACAAGGGCGATCCTGGAAAGGCTTTGGCTGCGCCAAAGCAACGCGATGACGAGGTACGTCAAACCCAATTTCGGGATCAGCCACCAGGCGCCGAACCAGGTCTGGGCCATCTCCATGAACGGGTTTGCCTCGTTGAACCCGAGCTCCAAAATCCTGTTGGTGGTCGCGAGGTCCGCGCATCCAAGGAGCAGCACGGAGAGCAGCAGCAGTGCCTTGACCCAATTCATTTCAGCCTCTTGGTGCCGAGCGCCAGCCCGGCAATGCTCCTAATCATTGGGCTGATTCGTTAATTGTCGGTTCCGGCAGGAGATTCAACCGCGGCACCCACATGAGCGCCCGGCCATTTGGCATGGCCGCCGCTCCGGGCACCCCCTTGCATTTGCTCTAGACGACACCAACGACCCTGATCGTCGCTGGTTCGGCTCGCGCAAATCGTCTCCTCGCATAGTTGATCAGCGGAGACTCGATCGTGCGCCAGGTGATCTCCGCCAGGAGGCAGACAACCGGAAGTGCAAGGCAACCGGCAAGCGGACGGCCGAAGTCAAAGAACACGTCGTAGACGAGCATATGGAATAGATAGAGCGAATAGCATCGGCGTCCCGGCCATACGAACGGACGAAGCAGTTCTGTCCGTTCCATGTTGGCGCCCAGCCAGACGATCGCGCAGCATGCCGACGCTGCGATGGAGAGAAAGCCGAAGGGTTCGACCATGACGGCATACACCACGTCGCAAAGTGCCGGCACGCAGGCCAGCACCATCCACACGATGCGGGAGCGGCAGTAGCCGCGCATGAAGCAGGCGAGCAGGACGCCGCCGAACAGTTCATCGAGGCGGCCGGGCAGCAGAAACTGCCAGGAATGGTCCGGCAGATAGGCGTGAAACAGCCAGCGCCAGACCGGCGCCAGCAGCACGCCTGCCCAAATGGTGCGGATCAGCCATCGGCGTGGCAGCCAGTAAATCAGGATCGGCAGGATCAGGTAGAACTGCTCTTCGATGGCCAGCGTCCAGGTGACGAAGGTCAGGTCAGACTGCGGATAGCCGAACTCCAGCCACGGGATGGCCTGGATGAAGAACAGGTAGTAACCCCAGTGATCCGGCGGCAAGAGCGCCAGCAGCAACCAGTAGAGCGGCAGGATCCGAAACGCTCTCCGCCCATAGAAGGACGAGAAATAGCCGGGCTGTTCGCGGCTATCCAGCAGGATGCCGCCGATCAGAAAGCCGCTGAGGACGAAGAACAGGTCAACGCCCAGCATGCCGTATTTGAACCCGAAATAGTGCCGGGCGATGACCAGCGAAATCGCCAGCCCCCTGATCGCGTCAAGCGGTTCGGAACGGTCAGACTGACCTTTGCGTTCCGTGCTCATCGATCGCCGATCGCTGCAGAGTCCATCTTGCCCCGCCTTCAGGAGGAGGGGAAAGGCTCCCGCACCCGACAGCGAAGGGCAACCCGGGACTCTACGGAGCTTTCCGGTCCTGGCCGGCTCATCCGGCGAACACGACGACCATGATCGATCCCCAGGTCGTCAGCAGAATGTTCGAGATCGGATAGGCGGGCGTATAGCCGAGCACCACCACGGAGCTGCCCGAGCGCTCCTGAATGGCGGCCATCGCTGCCGTGACCGTCTGTGCCCCGGTCAACGCGCCGAGCAGGAGGATGGGATTCATGCGCAGTACGAAATGGCCGAAGCAGAAGCCGACGATCTGCGGCAACAGGGTGACGATCATGCCGCCGAGGAGCAGGCCGATGCCCGACTCCCGTATGGCGGAAAGGAAGATCGGTCCGGCATGAATCCCGGTCAGGCCGACAAAGGCCGCCAGTCCGAGCGACGTCATCAGGCTGATCGCGCCGTCGGGGATCCTGCCGAAATACGGCAGACGGGTGCGGAGATAGCCGACCAGAAGTCCGGCGAGCAGCGTGCCGACGCTGGTGCTCAGCGAGATCGTAATGCCGCCAACGGAAAAGCTCAGGAGAACACCAACGAGGCCGCCGAGGAAAATCGCGAGCCCCAGCACAACGAAATCGATGCTGGTGCTCGGCGCGACGATGACGCCGATGCTCTTGGCCGCATTCTGCACCACCGGCTCAGGACCCACGATGCGAAGCAGATCGCCGCGTTGCAGGACGACGCCGGCGGCGATGGGAAGTGCCTCGCCACCCCGGCTCAACGAGTGCAGATAGAGGCCGCGCGCCCAGCTCTGCTCCGACGCCTGCTGGAGACTGCTGCCCGCGAGCTTCGGGTCGATCAGGAACACGTCTGCCGAGACCAGAGGGATATCGAGCAGATCCCGGTCCTCCACCTCCTGGCCGCGCGGTCCGATCAGTTCCACGACGGTTTGGCGCGGAGCGGACAGGGCGACAACGTCGCCGGCTGCGAGCTTGGTTCCAGGCTCCGCCTCGAGGATGTTCTCTCCGCGGCGAATGCGGTGGATGAACACGCGTTGTCCGGGCACCCGGGCTTCGGCGGCGGCAACCGTCAACCCGACAATCGCCGCGCGATCATCCAGCCGGTAGCCGCGCATTTCGAATTTGCGCCAGGCGGACGCCAGGCCGGGCTTGGCGCGGGTGATGCCCAGGGCCTGTTCCAGCTCGAGCGCTTCCGTCTTCAGGTCGATCTTCAGCAGCGCCGGAACGATAATCGTGCAGAATGTGATCACGCCGGCATAACCGAATATGTAGCAGACCGCATCGGCCACAGCGATGTGCGAGACGAACAGCGCGCGCTGCGCTTCGGACACGGGCAGCGAGTTGACTGCGTCGGTCGCCGTCCCCATTGCGGCGCTCTGGCTGAGCGCACCAGACAGCAGTCCGGCGGCAAAGCCGGGGTCGAGCCGCAGCACGCGTGCCACGACGATCGCGGCGGCAAGGCCGGTGAGGCTCACGACCACGGCCATCAGCATCGGCTTCAGCCCGTCGCGCTTCATCGCCAGAACGAATTGCGGACCGACCGAATAGCCCACCCCGAACAGGAACAGCAGGAACAGGAACGATTTGGTCATGCTGGAGACGGGCACGTGTGCGAAGTCGCCGACCGCAAGGCCGGCGAACAACGAGCCCGTCACCGGACCGAGGCTGAAAGCGCCGATCCTGAAGCTGCCGATCCAGTAGCCGGCCGCGATCACCAGGAACAGCGCGAGCTCCGGATAGCGGACCAGAAACTGCTGCAACCAGAGCAACATTTTCCAGGGCCGCGGCTAAGTCATCATCATTACCAGCACCATGCCCCAGATCGTCAGCAGCGTGTTTCCGACCGCGTAGGTGACGGTATAGCCGAGGCCGGGTATCTGGCTTTTCGCGCGATCGTTGATCATGCCGAGCGATGCGGTCGTCGTGCGCGCGCCGGAGCAGCATCCGAGCAGGATCGCGTCGTGGAAGCGGAACAGGTATTTGCCGACGAACATCGCCAGGATCAGCGGCACGGTGGTCACCACGACGCCCCAGAGGAACAGGCTGAAGCCGAGCTTCTGCAGGCCGGCGACAAATCCCGGTCCCGAGGAGATGCCGACCACGGCGATGAACACGTTCAGGCCGACCGAGTTCATGAACCACACGGTGGGTGAGGGGATCCGGCCGAACGTCGGGTGCACGGATCGCAGCCAGCCGAAGAACAGGCCTGAGATCAGCGCGCCGCCGGAGGTGGACAGGGTAAGCGGCACGCTTCCGATCTTGTAGACGAAGGCGCCGACCAGAGCACCGATCGCGATGGCTGCGCCGATGAATGCAACATCGGCAATGTCGGTCGCGCGATCCGGCCGGCCCAGCATCTTTGTCGTGGCAACGACGTCGGAGGTGCGGCCGACCAAGGTCAGGATATCCCCCCGGTTGATCTTGGTGTTCGGCAGGATCGGAATCTCGGTCGCGATCGCCCCCCGGGCGATCCTGCGCAGGAACACGCCGCGCGCGCCAGGTGCCTTCGCCAACTCCGCCAGCGTCTTGCCGTCGACGTCCTTGCTGGTCACGTAGACATCGACGCCCTCGATCGGCACCGCCAGCAGCTCGCGATCGTCAACTTCCTCCGCCTGCTCGCCGATAAGCTGCACGAGCACGTCGCGGCGGCCGGCGACGGCGACGACATCGCCGGCATGAATCACGGTGTCGGAGGTTGCCTCCACGATCTTGCCAGCTTGCCGAAGCCGGAGGATGAAGATGCGATGATCGGGGATCAGCGCCTCGGCTTGCTCGACCGTCTTGCCGACGACCGGCCCGCGTTCGCTGACGCGATAGGCACGCAAATCGAACTGATGCCAGGCCGTACCCGGACCGCCCACCTCTTTCTTGCCGCCGTGCTCCTCTTCATATCTCTTGCAGGCGGACTCGAGATCGATGCCGAGCAGCGCGGGCCCGAGCAGGGCAAGGACGATCGCCGATCCAACCGTGCCAAAAATGTAGGTCACGGCATAGGCGACCGGCATCGCATCGAGCAGCTTCTTGGCCTCGTCCGCGGGCAAGCCAAGACGATTGATGGCGTCGGTTGCGAGCCCCATTGACGCGGAGATCGTCTGCGAGCCGGCATAGAGCCCGATGGCCGATCCGACGTCATAGCCGGCGATCTTCGCGCCGAAATACGCCGAGAGAAGGCAGAACACACACACAACGGCCGCGAAGATCGCCTGCGGAACGCCGTCCTGCGCGATACCGCGCACGAATTGCGGTCCGACACCGTAACCGATCGCGAACAGGAACATCAGGAAGAAGAACGGCTTCAGCGGACCTGAAATGGTGATCCCGATCTGGCCGATGATGACCGCGGCGATCAGCGTCGCGGTGACCGCACCGAGGCCGAGACCCTTGTAGGTGAAGGATCCGAAGTAGTAGCCGAGGGCCAGCGAGAGGAAGATCGCGATTTCGGGATAGGTGCGGAGCGTCTGGAAGAACCAATCGATCATGATGTCACCCGTTCATGCTGTCCCGGGGCTTCGGCGTGCGCCCGCTTCGATCTCACGCAGGGGGCCGAAAAGGGCGAGCAACTGTATCGATCGACATCAGACGGTGGCCGGCAGGAAGGATGTTGATCTATGTCAACCGCAAGTACGACAGCCTCGTAATTTCATTGTCTTGCGACAACGCACGCGTGCGCCGCTGCGATGGCAAGGCCTGCACGAGACCGTTGACATAGATCAACGCTCGTCATCGGCCGCCGCTCATGCTGAGCGCAAGGCGCCTGTCCACCTCCATTCCAACACCTTGCATCGTCCCGGGAGTGTCAAATGGCCGATCTTCTGACCTTAAAGAAATTCGAGGCGTTAAGCCCGTTCGAGATCAAGGACGAACTGATCAACCTCGCGAAGAGCAGTTCGAAGCGGAGTCAGATGCCCTTCCTGAACGCCGGGCGTGGCAACCCCAACTGGGTGGCCACGACGCCGCGCGAAGGCTTCTTCCTGCTCGGACAGTTCGCCATGACCGAGAGCAAGCGGGTGATGGAGCACCCGGCGGGCATCGGAGGCATGGCTCAGGCAAAGGGCATCGCCGGACGGTTCGAGGCCTGGCTCGCACAGCACAAGGACATGCCGGGCGCGAGCTTCCTGACCGAGATGCTGCCCTTTGCGGTGAAGAAATTCGGCTTCGATCCCGACGCCTTCGTCCACGAGCTGGTCGATTCGATCATCGGCGACAATTACCCGGTGCCGGACCGGATGCTGGTGCACAACGAACGGATCGTGCACGAATATCTGATGTGGGCGGTTTGCGGCGAGCCCCGGCCGGCCGGGAAATTCGACATCTATGCGGTCGAGGGCGGTACGGCGGCGATGTGCTACCTCTTCAAGTCGCTGAAGGCCAATCGGCTGCTGGTGCCCGGTGACACGATTGCGCTGGCGACGCCGATTTTCACGCCCTACATCGAGATGACGCACCTGGAAGATTACGATCTGAAGGTCGTTCAGATCAGGGCTCCGCAGGAAAACAAATTCCAGTTCACCGACGAGGAAATCAGGAAGCTGGAGGACCCGAAGGTCAAGGCCTTCTTCGTCGTCAATCCGTCCAATCCTCCGGGGATGGCGTTGAGCAAGGAGACGATCGCCAAGCTGGCCAATCTGGTCAAGACCAAGCGCCCCGACCTGATGATCCTCACCGACGACGTCTACGGGACCTTCGTGCACAATTTCCGTTCGCTGCTCGGCGAGCTGCCGCACAACACCATCGGCGTCTACTCCTACTCGAAGTATTTCGGCTGCACGGGATGGCGGCTCGGGGCCATCGCCATCCACGAAGACAACATCTTCGACAAGATGATCGCCAAGTTGCCGGACGCCGCCGTGAAGGCGCTCGACAAGCGTTACGGGCCGCTCACGCTCGAACCGCGCAAGCTCAAGCTGATCGACCGCATCGTCGCCGACAGCCGCGACGTGGCGCTCAATCACACCGCGGGACTGTCGTTGCCGCAGCAGGTCATGATGAGCCTGTTCTCACTCGCGGAGATGCTGGACGTGAAGAAGGCCTACCAGGCCGCCTGCATGGAGATCGTCAACAAGCGCCTGTGGTCGCTGCTCGACGGGCTCGGGCTCGCCGACAAGCTGACCCCCAATCCGAACTACGATGCCTACTATGCCCTGATCGACTTCGAGTTCTGGGCCCGAAAGAACATCGGCGACGATGCCGTCGAAAATCTCAAGAAGAATGTCCATCCGCTGGACCTTGCGTTCAGGCTGGCCGAAGCCCACGGGATCGTGCTGTTGAATGGAGGTGGGTTCGATGCACCCGAATGGTCGCTTCGGGTGTCGCTCGCGAATCTCCCTGACGATGTCTACGACGATATCGGACGCGGCGTCCGGACCATCGCCAGGGGCTATCGCGATGCCTACGAAGCTGCGACAGGCAAGGGCGGAGGCGCAAGGCGCTGACGAACTGAAATTCAACGGGTCGGAACGATTCCGTTGAGCCCCGGCGCGACAGCCGGATAACGCTGCCCGGACATCCGCCATTCGGGTGTCCAGATGTCGCGTCGTCAGCCGGCCGGCTCTCATGGCCCGACTGGGTGAGCCATGTTGTCGCACATGATTTCGATCGTCTGGCACAAGCTGCACTGGTCACCCGGTTTCCGCGTGATCTACGATGACGATCATGAGGAATGGCGGCGACATATTTAGTCGAATCGTTCGTGCAGGCCCGTCGGCTCGCGCTCGCGGTTGGTTGAATCACTGGCTTGAAGCCATCGACGGCGATTTTGCTTTCAGGATGATTGTTGTCACGGCCGGCACAGTGTCGACCATGGCGATTGCATTCGGATTGCTATCGCCCTGAGCGCGCCGCTACCTGCAGTCGAGCGAGCTGATGTCGCTGACGAGATCGGCGCCGGCAACCGCAGGCACGAGCCCGGTCTTGACCGCATAGCCGCCGACGATCACATGTGGCCGGCCCGACGCAGGGAGCGCGGCAACTCGTCTGGCAATGTCGGCAACGGCCTCGTGTTGTTCGGGCAGTGCCATAGAGATCAGCAGGTATCTTGGCTTGGTCGCAACGAGACGCTTCTGCAGTCCAGCGAAGTCAATGGGACCGTCGACGATCTCGGCGTGGCCTCCGCGGCTGCCGAGCCAGAGCGCGAGGATGCGGATCGCCAGCGTGTGAGCGTTGCCCGGCGCATTCATGAGCAGGAACTGACCGGAGGGCGAGGCTCTCGGTGCTTGTCCGAGCGCGCTCATCCTCGCCGTGATCAGTTCGATGACCTCCTTGCAGAAGGCGGTAAAACGATGCTCGCCTTCGACGCTGAGCGCGCCGGTCTTCCAATCCTCACCGATCTGATACAGCATCGGGGCGATCATGCCGATCAGGATGTCGACCGGCCGGCAGCTTGCCCCGATTGCCTCGTCGATGACGGCTTTCGCGGCTTGGAGGTTGTTGTTGCGCCCGGCAATGAACAGGCGGCCGAAAATATCGCGGAGGAATTGTGCGTGCGCGAGCTCGCGCCCCTCCAAGGACCAGTAGTGCTTCGCTTCGCAGTCCGCGCACAAGCCGTGCGTGATGCTGAAATCGCCGTATTCAGGTGCTTCGCCCGTGAAGCGTTGGCAGTATGAGCACCATTTCAGCACGAGACGGCTACTCCCGGCGGTGATGAATGCGCTTCAGAATAATTGCAAAGTCGACCGGACGTCGAGACCGCTGTGCAGCCAGGTTCGGTATCGGGGCCTGCGTCACGACCTTCGTGTTCTGCTGCGCACACGAGGCGGTCGCGCTGCCGCTGACAACATTCCGTTATGAGGCGCAGGCGCATCGGCATTGTCCCGGGGATACCGTGGTCTGGCTCGATCTCCGCCGCGGACGCTATTATCTCAAGGGACAGAGCCGCTATGCCAGAGGCTTCGACGGCAGTTACGTATGCAGGAACGAAGCCCGCGACAGCGGCTATCGGCAATCGTTGCTCGGTCTCCGCTGATGCCAGCAAAGGCCGGCGTGGCGCCCCAGGACCGGCCTACCATCCGTAGTAGTAGCTCGGCTGGCGGTAATAGCCGTAGCCTCCGCCAGGCGGGCAATAGCCGTAGCCACCGTAGCCATACCCGCCGCCGTAATAGGGATATCCGCCATAGGCTGAACTTGCGATGGCTCCGCCGACGATCGCACCGGCTGCGGCGGCACCCCATCCTCGATAACCCCAGCCGCCGTAGCCTCCTCTCCAACCGCGGTAACCCCAGCCACCGCCCCATCCGCCCCAACGGACCTGAACGGTGCCGTTGTCGACCGGGGCTTTTATGGCCGCGATGTTGGTCGGCAGCGGGGCTGCCTGGCTCGCGTCGAAGCCGGTCGCGCTCGCAAGCAAGGTCAAAGCCAGCAAGGTTCTGGTGTTCTTCATGATGTCCTCCGGATTGGGGTGACAGGGCAGTCGTGATCAAACGCGGGCAAATCACGACCGACTTCCAGATCATGTGTAGCCGAGACTGTCAGCCGACGGCATCAGCAGCTTGATTTGAATCAAAGTGACCGTGGGGATCCGCCGTGGAGCAGACGATGATCCTGCACCTTGGGACAATTGCTGCAGGCTGCCGTCCGCCGCCTAATCGGAGTGCGATCGCGATCGTGATCCCGGCCGTGATCGCATCCCGACGAAGTTGGAGCGGCCCCGATTCCTACCCCCGAACCGGGGCCGCTTCTTGAGAGAGGAGCAGGCGCGCGACGCTTGATCTGGATCAACTCGCGCGCGGCAGTGCGATGGCACCGCTTGCTGCGTGCCTGCTTGATGTTCAATCGAAAGCACGCTCTTGAAAACCCTTCGCCAGCTCGTAGCCGGAGACGAGTTCATCCAGCTCGCAATTCGCCTCGGGTTGCTGGCGCTGCTGATCTACTGGTCGTTTGTCCTGGTCCGCCCGTTCGTGCCGGTCCTGGCCTGGAGTGTGGTGCTCGCGGTCGCGCTCTATCCCGTCTTCACCTGGCTCACGGGGATACTCGGCGGCCGCGCGAGCATCGCGGCTCTCGTTCTGACCCTGGTCGCACTGGGAGTCGTCATCGGACCGGCGGCCTGGCTCGGCATCGGGGCGGTGGACGGGGTGAGGGATCTGGCCGGACAATTGAGCGCCGGGAACGTTGTCGTGCCGGCGCCGGTGCCGGAGATCAAGGATTGGCCGCTGATCGGCGCCCCGCTCTACGACCTGTGGGATCGGGCCTCGACCAATCTGAGTGTCGTGCTGCGCGAGGTCGTGCCGCATCTGAAGCCGCTCGCCGGGATCTTGTTTGCGTTTGCGAGCAATGCCGGGGTCGGGATGCTGAAATTCCTGCTCGCCGTTGTCCTGGCGGGGTTTCTGTTTCCCTATGGCTCGCAGCTTGCCGCGGCGTGCCGGAGCTTCCTGTCCCGCATCGTGCCGGAGCAGAGCGAGCACTTCCTCGACCTAGCCGGCGCAACCATTCGGGCGGTGTCCCAGGGCGTCATCGGCGTCGCCGTCCTGCAATCGCTGCTGGCCGGGGTCGGCTTCAAGCTGGCGGGGATTCCGAGTGCGGGCCTGTTGGCGTTTGCCGTGCTGATGCTGGCGATCATGCAGATCGGGGCGGCAATCGTGCTGTTTCCGGTCATCATCTGGCTCTGGTCGACCAAGGACCTGGCGACGGCGCTTGCCTTCACGTTGTTCTTCCTGGTCGTCGGGGTCCTCGACAACGTGCTGAAGCCGCTGGTCATGGGGCGGGGCCTGACCACGCCGGCGCTCGTCATCTTCGTCGGCGTGATCGGCGGGACGCTTGCGCACGGCATCGTGGGCCTGTTCATCGGCCCGATCATTCTCGCGGTCGCCTGGGAACTGGTCACGGCATGGATCCGGGACGACCGCGCCCGGCTGGCAGGACAGCGGTGATGCTATATCAACTCATCGTTGGATCGGCGGTGAGTGCGATCAATATCGTGCTCCATTCGCTGTTCACCGTCGGGGTGATCGGACTGCTGCGGAAGGTCACCCTGAGCGCCACCGGCCGGTTTGAGCTACAGCTCAGCGGCGTGATGGTGGCGGCCGCGCTGATCCTGATGGTGGCGCATACGTTGGAGATCGTGGTGTGGTCGCTGGCCTATCTCGCGGCCGGTGCAGCACCTGCCGGCAGCGATCTGCTCTATTTCGCCTTCGTGAACTACACGACGCTTGGCTACGGCGACGTCATTCCGGTCAAGGAGTGGCAGCTGATCGGACCGATGGCGGCCATGAACGGCATTCTGATGTTCGGCTGGTCCACGGCAGTCTTGTTCGAGGTGCTGCAAAAGACCATCGAGCGCCAGACGGCGCTCGTGAAATCCCCGTAAACTCGCAGTCAGTTGTCCAGCCTGGACAGCTGTTCGCGGTCTACCAGCATGATTTCGCGCTGGTTCGAGCCGAGGAAGTTGAGCGCTCCGTAAGCGTGCAGCTTGGAGAGCGCGCGCGATACCGTCTCCAGGGTCAGCCCGAGATAGTCGGCGATATCGCGTCGGCACATCGGTAGGGCGACGACGTCTACTCCAGTCAGCCGGCGATCCATTTCGAGCAAGAATGCTGCAACCCGCTCCAACGCGGTCTTGCGGCCGAGCAGCAGCATATGATCCTCGGCATGCTGCAGGTTGCTCGTGGTCATGCTCAGCAGGTTGCGGGACAGGGCGGAATCCGAATGGGCCACCCGTTCGAGGCTCATCCGCTTGATCAGGCGCACATTCGTGTCGATCACAGCTTCGGCGGTAAAGCGATGGAATTCGGTGTTCTCAAGGCCGAAAATGTCTCCGACGAGATGAAAGGCGCCAATCTGGCGCCGTCCGTCGGAGAGGAGCTTGTAGCTGCGGACGGCCCCCGAGACGACCTGGTAGACGTACTCCGCAGGCTCCTTCTCGCCGTAGATCTCGGCGCCCTTTCTGTAGTGGAATTCGCTGGTGATGAAGTTGGCGTGCCGGGCGGTCAGCCCACCGAGGATGTTAGGTCCATTGGCTGGTCTGACATTGACGTGAGCGAACATGGACCAACTCACTCTGTAATGAACTTGCGGCGTCTGCGTTTCGAAATGCCTGTCCGCACGCAGATGACTACGACAGGGCTCGATCAGCCTCTATTGGTCCTGAGGTCATTGTCCCAAAGGACAGGGCGCGGAAATGCGGCGATTTGTTCGTAAATGGTGCGGAAGTCTTCGAGGAAAATTCAATTCTCTCGACGATAACGGGGTGCTAGGTTTTGAACCCGTTGATCTCCGGCTCCGAGCGCTATGGGCAAGCCAATTCGGTTCTCTGGACTGATCATCCTGCTGGCTATCTTGCTTTCTCCGCCTGGTCTCCGGGCGCAAGAGATGCGTCCGCATTCGATGCTGGTGCTGGACCAGTCCGAAGGCAGCGAAAGTCGCCTCCGTGAGCCGAGTTTTATTGAAAGGTACCGCTGGCGGGCGATCGCGCTCGCCGCTGCAATACTAGCCCAGACCTTGCTCATCGCGTTCCTGCTGCACGAGCGGCACATGCGGCGGAAGGCCGAGGTCGAAGCTCGCAATCAGTTGTCCCAGCTTGCCCACGTCAATCGGCAGGCGACCGCCGGAGAGCTGTCGTCCTCCATTGCCCATGAGCTCAACCAGCCGCTTGGCTCGATCCTGACCAATGCCGAGACCGCGGAACTGATCCTGGATTCGCCGACGCCCGACCTTCAGGAGGTCCGGGAGATCATTTCCGACATCAAGCGCGATGATCTGCGCGCGAGCGAGGTGATCCGTCGGATGCGCAGTCTGCTGAAACGTGCGCCATTTGAGAAGAAAGAGATCGATCTCAATCAGACCATGCGGGAAGCGTTCGATTTCCTCAAGCTGCAGGCCTCGGCGCGCAACGTCGCGATCTACCTGCAGACCTCACCGGAGACCTTGCGGGTGACGGGTGACCCGGTTCAGTTGCAGCAGGTCATTCTCAACCTCGTGGTCAATAGCATGGACGCGATGGCCAAGATGCCCTACGGGCGAACGATCATCGGCCGTACCGAGGTCAACGGCGACGCGCTGGCGATGATTTCCATCTGCGATTCAGGTCCGGGAATTCCCCAAGACAGGCTGAACGATATCTTCGATCCGTTCTTCACCACGAAGGAGCAGGGCATGGGCATTGGCCTGTCCATCGCACGGACCATCGTTCTGGCGCATAGCGGTCAGATCTGGGCCGAAAACCAGTCCGGCGGCGGAGCGGTGTTTCATCTTTCATTGCCGCTCGCGGCATAGCTCGTTTGGGGTCTTTTCTTGGCAGGAGGCCGTGATAATACGAATGCAGGATCTCGCTGTCGATCGCGCAGGAGAGGGCGTCATGCACGCTTACGTGCATATCGTCGATGACGATGCCTCGTTTCGTACAGCACTTGAGCGCAGGCTCAAGCTCGCGGGCTATCGTGTTCTGACGTATGCGTCGGCCGGGCAACTGCTCGATCGATTGCCCGGCGACGAAGAGGCCGGCTGTATCCTGTTGGACGTGCGCATTCCCGGAATGAGTGGTCCCGAGCTGCAGGGCCGTCTGAACGAGCTGCAATCCACGCTCCCGATCGTATTTCTCACCGGACATGCCGACACCGCGACGACCGTCCAGGCTATCAAGGCGGGAGCCGAGGATTTCCTGACCAAGCCGATCGCGTCAGACCAGCTGATCGAGGCGATCGAGCGCGCCGTTGCGCGCCACGAGCTGGCCCGTAGCCAGCGAGCCAGGTTGGACTCACTCCGCGCGCTGCTGGCAAGGTTGACCCCACGCGAGCGACAGGTGTTCGATCTGATCGTGTGCGGCCGGATCAACAAGCAGGTTGCCTATGAGCTCGGCACGACGGAACGCACGATCAAGGCGCATCGTCACCAGGTCATGGAGAAGATGCAGGTGCAGTCACTGGCCGAGCTGGTCTCGATCGCGGAGCGGCTCGGCACGCGCCGACCTGGCGGCGAGGTCGGGGGTGACCCGCTGCAGCCGCCTGTCCCAAGGTACAATATGAAAACCATGTGACGGCGGATATCTCCGGTATTGGCCGCGGCGATGTCGCGTGCCGGAGAGATCCCGATGCGCCCGTCGTCCAGGTGCCGACGTTGGGCAGAAAATCGGGCTTTTGATTCAACAACGGGTGAAGGCCTTCGGATTTGCCGACCGCGAAATTTGTCTTCGTCGTGGATGATAATCCCTCCATGCTCCGTGGCATCGGGCGGCTGCTCAGGGAATACGGATTCGCATCCAGATTGTTCGAGACCGGAAGCGCTCTGCTAAGGCATGGCAGCTTCGACAGCGCGCTGTGCCTCATCCTGGATATCAATCTCAGCGACGGTTCCGGCATTGAACTGCGTCACCAACTGACGGATCGGGGCGTCGACGTCCCGGTTATCTACATTACCGGGAATGACAACCCGGCGACGCGCATGGCGGCGATGGCATCGGGATGCGTGGCCTATCTGACCAAGCCATTCACGGCGAATTCATTGATGCAGCCGATCGAGCGGCTGCTGGCCGGCGTGGTCTAGAGCATCTTCGGTTCTGATTGAATCAGAACCGAAGCTCTAGATTCTTGTTTTGGCGCGTTTTCTTCACGCGAACCGGCGTCCACTTCGCTCGAAAACGCTCTAGTGGCTGGGAGCCTCAATCATTCGTCGATGGCTTGATCGAGTGTCAGCGCGGGTGCTCCCTTGCGCACGGTCGCAAAACGGTCGAGCGGCACCGATGTCGTCACCGTCAGAATGCTGGTGTCGACCACCTCTATCGAGAGCGCCTTTCCACCGTCCATTTCCCCGAGCAGCTTGGGATCGGCAACATCGGCGGCGATGCACATGTTGGTCACGCACCAGGTATAGGGCAGGCGATGGACCTCTTGCTGGTCGACCGACAGCTTGACCGCTGCCTGCAGGTACATCCCGACCGGCAGAAATAGCTGGAGGCGGGCGGTGCCGTCTTCGCGCTCGATCAGATCGATGCGAACGGCTGTCTGGCCGGTCCCGAAGGTGCCGGTGATCGTCGTCCGGCACAATGTCTTTGCGCCGGCAGCTTTGAAACAAAGCTTGCGCCAATCGCCGAATTTGACGTCCCGCGCCGCGCGTGCGCCCCGCGAGGTGACCTCGGCGCCGTCCTTGACCGCAGCGGGCGGCGAGGGCGTCTGTTGACTGTGCGCAGCACCGATGCTGACCGCGAACAGCGCCAACGCTACCAACGCACGATACAAGGCACCAGATCGGTCCATGGATGCTCCTCCAGCGAGATTGCGCTTAGCGCACCGTGTCCAGAAACCGTTCGACCAGTGGCGACCAGATCGGTATCGAATCGGGAGAGCCGATCAGGAAATGACCTTCGTTGCCGAACGGCGGCAACAGATGGTACTCGGCCCGGCCGCCCGCGCGCGTGAAGGCCTCGTGCATTCGCTTTGACAGGGCTGGACCGAAGTATGTGTCGTTCTCGATGTAGAGCCACAGCATGGGCACCCGTGAGGTATGGCCAAAGAAGCCGGTCGCTTCGACCAGTTTATCGGGATTGCAATTGTTGTTGGGCTTGCCATCGACCCGGCCGCCGCGGCCTCCCGCAAAGGCGATGATGGCTTTGACCTGCGGAGGGTTGAGGCTCGACAGCGCGATCGCCGCCCAGCCGCCAGCCGACTGCCCGACGACGATGACGTCTTTCGGCACGATGCGCTTTTCGGCTGCCATGTAGTCGATGATCCAGAGATCGACCTGCGCGACAGCGAGACCCGGATCGATGAAATTCGGATTGGTGCATTTCCCGACCTTGGAGAAGAACGGGCCGTAGAGACCGCGCTCGGGAATATCGATCGCCGCCGCGCCATAGCCGGTACCGACCGGTGCGACCACGAGATAGCCGCGCCGCGCAAACCACATGGCGGCGTCGCGAAATTCCACCAGCGGGAAGAAGCTGCGATCCCTGGCGTTCAGCGACACACCATGATTCATGATGACCAGCGGGAAGGGACCGTCGCCCACGGGGCGGACCAGGTAAGCGAACATTGGTAGCGGCAGCGGCAATGCCCAGATCTCTTCCTGGATGCGCTGGGATGTGCCTTGATCATCGGTGCGTGCGGGAGCGATCAGGCCGAGCAACAGAAGGGTTGCGGCAGCGAGGGTCCGTAAGCGGTGCTGACGCATGCCATGCGCTCCAGCGGTCGTCCGGCAAATGTGCAGGTCAAGATGATCGAGCCGAGCAAGGTAAGAAGCATTGCGGGCAGCGAGGCTTGATCTGGGTCAACGAGCATCGCGTCCGCCGGCGCAACCACATGCAGCCATTGCGGCTTCATACGGCGGTCTTGATGTCGATCCGGGGAGACATGAGTTGGATGCGCCGGTTTCCGCCAGCGATCTGGCTTGCCGATTACCGCGCCTCCTGGCTTGGCGCGGACGCAATCGCCGGGGTCACGCTGGCGGCCTACGCCATACCGGTGTCGCTGGCCTATGCGGGCCTCGCCGGCCTGCCGCCGCAGATCGGCGTCTACGGCTACCTGCTTGGCGGCATGGGCTACGCCCTGCTGGGCTCCTCCCGGCAACTCGCGGTCGGGCCGACCTCGGCGATCTCGCTGATGATCGCCGGTGCCGTCGGCATATTGGCCGGCGGCGATGCCACGCGTTACGGACAGATCGTCAGTCTCGTTGCCTTCAGCGTCGCAGTGCTCTGCCTGATTGCGTGGCTGTTCAAGCTCAGCCTGCTGGTGCGACTGATCAGCGATAGCATTCTGGTGGGCTTCAAGGCCGGAGCAGGGCTCACCATCATCATGAGCCAGCTGCCGAGCTTGTTCGGCGTCGCTGGCGGCGGCCACAATTTTTTCGACCGCGCGATCAAGCTTGCCGGCCAGCTCGGCGATACCAGGCCGCTGGTGCTCGGCATCGGTGTGGCTGCGACCGTGCTGCTATTGCTCGGCGAGCGCAGGCTGCCCGGCAAGCCCGTTGGGCTGGCGGTGGTCGCGCTGTCGATCCTGACCGTCTCCGTGCTCGGGCTTGCGGAAATGGGATTGCCGGTGACCGGAAAGATCCCAACCGGATTGCCGGCCCTTGCTCTGCCGACGTTTGGCCTGCTCGAATTTGACGATCTCTTTCCCATTGCCGCCGGGTGCCTGGTGCTGGCCTATGTGGAAGGCGTATCCGCCGCGCGAAGCTTTGCGGCAAAGCACGGCTACCCGCTGGATGTCCGGCAGGAGTTCTTGGGACTCGGTGCGGCCAATCTCGCGGCAGCCCTTGGGCACGGCTATCCCGTTGCGGGCGGCCTGTCGCAGTCGGCCGTCAATGACGCCGCCGGCGCGCGAACGCCGCTGGCGCTGGTGTTTTGCTCCGTGACCCTCGCACTCTGCCTGCTGTTCTTCACCGGTCCGCTGACCAATCTGCCGAAGACCGTGCTTGCCGCGATCGTCTTTTCGGCCGTCTACAAACTGGTCGATATTCCCGCGCTCGCCAGAATGTGGCGGATCAGCCGGATCGATTTCTATGCCGCGCTCATCGCGCTGGTATCCGTGCTGTTCCTCGGAATCCTGCAGGGTGTGTTGCTGGCCGCTGTCGCCACCATCTTCCTGCTGCTGTTGCGCGCGTCCCAGCCGAATATCGCGTTTCTCGGCCGTCTGCCTGGCAGCGGCCGTTATTCCGACCGGGCGCGGCACGACGACGTGGAGCCCTTGGCCGGGATCATCGCGTTTCGCCCGGAAACCTCTCTACTTTATGTCAATGCCGAGACGATCTTCGAGACGGTATTGGCGGCGCTTCGGACGTCCCCCGACGTCAAGCTGGTGGCCTGTGACCTGTCGGCCTCGCCATTCATCGACCTGGCGGGGTCGCGCATGCTCCACGATCTTCACCAGGAACTCGCATCGCGCGGAATCACGTTTCGCATCGTCGGGGCGCACGCGCAGTTGCGCGACCTGCTTCAGGCGGATGGCCTTGCCGACAAGACCGATCGTGGAGACTGGATGCGCACGCTTGACAGCGTGTTGGACAACAGGAAACCGCCGGCAAACACCTAGCGTGTCGACCGAGCGGATCGCCCCCGACACACAAGCCCTGTCGCATCGCAAGGCGTGGCGCCTATCGGCAGCTGTGAGACGCGTCTCAATCCGGCGTCGGCTTGACTTGGATCAAGGGAGCGGTGGGCCTGGTTCCTACGATCGGACAGAACCAGCGCCAGGATCACGAGAGCAGGAGTCATTCATGGCCAACGACGCGAAGCCGGTACAGCAGCGCATCGACCAGTTCTTCTCCGGACCCGGCGGACGCGCCGACAATTGGCGCGATCTGGTTGAGGCGGCAAAGCGGTGGAGCGGGGGCGGCGACCGTGCCGCGTATGACGCGGCGCTGTCGGCGCTTTCGGTCACGGAGGAGTTTCACGGCTACCCGGGCCTTCGTTTGATGGCGGCACTGAAGGAAGCCGCGGCGGCGGGTGACGCCGCCACCTCGCATATGCTTGCGACGCGGATCGCGCAGGCCCTTCAGACGAAATCCTTCCGCCAACATTCCCACGATTGGAGCACGCAGGACGACGGCAATGGCGACGTTCCGGATCTGCTCCCGCCGACCCTCGGACAATCGGCCGCGCGCCGTCCTTACTTCGAGACCCTGATCGTGACCGGGGTGCCGGCCGGCAACTGGCCGGGGCTGCTTTCGGAATGGCGCAGGCTGCGGCGTCCGGTCGACGCCTTCATCTATGAGCCCGTGGTGGTGGGCAGTCTCGAGGACGCCTTCTGCGCGGCAATGCTGAATCCCAACATTGCGGCCGTGGTCATCAATGAAGGCTTTGGCTTGCGCTCGCGCCACGACGCGCCGGTGCTTCGTGCCATGACTGCTGCCATGGGGCTCAACGACGAGTCCGATGCGTCCGCGCTACGGCTGGCCCATATCTTGAAGCGGATCCGTCCCGAGCTCGATCTCTACCTGATGTCCAATCGCGACGTCGAGGAGTTGGCCGGCAATCCCGAGGCCGATGTGGTACGGCGGGTGTTCTACTCGGTCGAGGATATCCTCGAACTGCACCTTTCCATTCTGGAAGGCGTGCAGGATCGCTTCGATACGCCGTTCTTCGACAATCTGAAGAAGTACGCGCAGCGGCCGATCGGAACCTTCCACGCGCTACCGATCGCGCGGGGTAAGTCCGTGTTCAAGTCGGACTGGATCCGCGACATGGGCGAGTTCTACGGGCTGAATCTGTTCCTTGCCGAGAGCAGCGCCACCACCGGCGGCCTCGACAGCATGCTGGAGCCGACCGGCAACATCAAAAAGGCGCAGGAGAAGGCCGCGCGCGCGCTCGGCGCCGATCGCGTCTACTTCGTGACCAACGGCACCTCGACCTCCAACAAGATGGCGGTGCAGGCGCTACTCGGACCCGGCGACATCGCGATTGTCGATCGGAATTGCCACAAGTCGCACCACTACGGCATGGTGCTGGCGGGCGCGCAGCCGCTCTACGTCGAGGCATTCCCGATGACGGAATACTCGATGTACGGCGCGGTGCCTCTGAAGACGATCAAGCAGGCGCTGCTGAACGCGAAAGCCGATGGCCGGCTCGACCGGGTCAAGATGATCGACCTGACCAATTGTACCTTCGACGGTCACATCTACAACACGCGGCGGGTGATGGAGGAATGCCTCGCGATCAAGCCCGACCTGATCTTCCTCTGGGACGAGGCCTGGTTCGGCTTCGCGCGGTTCTCGCCGTTCCTGCGGCGGCGAACCGCGATGGGCGCGGCCAACGAGATCGAAGCCTGGATGCGCGATCCCAAATCGGTTGCGGCTTACGAGAAGCAGCAGGCCGAGCTCGGCAAGAACCCCTCGGACGAGGTGCTGCTCAAGACGCGGCTGATTCCCGACCCGCGCCAGATCCGGTTGCGGGTCTACCAGACCAACTCGACGCACAAGTCGATGTCGGCGATCCGGCAGGGCTCGATGCTGGCCGTCAAGGACATCGAATTCCACACCGTCGAAGCGCAGTTCAAGGAAGCGGTGTTCACGCACGCATCGACCAGTCCAAACCAGCAGCTGATTGCGAGCCTCGACGTCTCGCGCCGCCAGATGGAGCTCGAGGGTTACGGACTGGTGGCCAATGCGATGGAGATCGCGTTCGCCATCCGCAATGCGGTCAACACCAATCCGCTGATTTCCCGGTACTTCCGCGTTCTGGGCGCGGATGCGATGGTGCCGAAGGCCTATCGCCAGAGCGGGTTCACCGATTATCTGGCGGCTGGGACCAACTGGGCGAGCGCGCTGAAGAGCCTGAACGACGACGAGTTCTGCCTCGATCCGACTCGGATGACGCTGGTCTGCGGCACCGCCGGCTACGACGGAACGCAGTTCAAGGGCCTGCTCGCCAGCCGCTACAACATCCAGGTCAACAAGACCTCGCGCAATTCGGTCCTGATCCAGTCCAACATCAACAACACGCGGAGCGACGTCGCGCACCTCGTCCGGGTGCTGGCTGAAATCTCCGGCGAAATCGATCGGGGTCTCGCCAAGGGCGGAGCGAACGCCAAGGTCGATTTCGACAAGCGGGTCAACAGCCTGATGAAGGACGTGCCCGACCTGCCGAACTTCTCGCATTTCCACGAGACTTACCGTGGCGATGCCGGCACAAGGACGAACGAGGGCGACATCCGCAGCGGGTTCTATTCAGCCTATGATGCCGCCGGATGCGAGTACATTCGCCTGCACGATCCCGAGATCGACAGGCGCCTGAAGAACGGGCCCGCTCTCGTCTCCGCCAGCTTCGTGATCCCGTATCCGCCGGGCTTCCCGATCATGGTGCCTGGCCAGGTCATCACGCAGGAGACCATCGATTTCATGCGCAAGCTGGATGTGAAGGAGATCCATGGCTACGACGCCGCCGAAGGCTTGAAGCTCGTGACCACCGACGCGCTGGCCAGGATGGGCAAGCCGCGGGCGGCAGCGCCGAAGCTGAAGGCCGCATCATAAGGGCACGAGGTCTCGCAAGGCGTCTTCGCGTTCTCGCAGCGATGATCCTTGCACAACAAGTCGTAACGCAACTGGTTTCTGGAGAGAGTCATGAGGAAAGTTGGTTTGATCGGAGCTCTTGCTGCGGTGGCGATGGGATTGGCCGGCTTCAGCACGCCATCACTGGCCGAAACCGGCTCGGTCGCCGTCATCTTCACCAAGGGCGGATTCATCGTCGGTGTCGGAGGCGGCGAGGGCGTATTGACCCTGCGCGGCAAACATTATCCTTTCACCGTGTCGGGGATGAGCGTCGGCTTCACGATCGGCGCCTCGACCACCAAGCTCGTCGGGCGCGCCATCAATCTCAGGGGGCCTGCCTCGATCGAGGGCTCCTATAGCGCCGCAGGCGCCGGTGGTGCGATCGCCGCGGGCGCCGGCGGCGTGCAATTGCAAAATGCCAATGGCGTGATCCTGCAGCTCAGCGGCCCGAAAGTCGGCGCCGAGGTCTCGGCCGCCGTGGGCGGCGTCTCGATCCGCTTGAAATAGGCCTGAAGGCCAAGGCCGCGCCCGGCGCGGCCTTGGCCTTTCAGTAGCGCTCCTCGACGACCTTCATCGCGCGCAGGCCGGTCTGGTCGTTGTAGCGGCCTTTGTTCGAGCGCTTGGGCAGCTTGACCTTGACGCGCTTGACGCGTCCGTGAGGAATTGTCTTGAGCAGGAATGAGATGCAGTTCAGTCGCGCCCGCCGCTTGTCATCGGATCGGATGATGTTCCAGGGCGCATGCTTCGAGCTCGTCGCCTTGAACATCAGGTCGCGCGCACGTGAGTAGTCATACCAGCGGCGATAGGATTCGGTGTCCATCGGGCTCAGCTTCCACTGTCGCAACGGATCGTCGATCCGCGCCCTGAAGCGCCGTTCCTGCTCATCCATCCCGACCTCGAGCCACAGCTTGATCAGGATGATGCCGCCCTCGATGATGTATTGCTCCATCTGCGGGCAGAGCGAGAGGAACCGCTTGTGGTCCGCAGGCGTACAGAATCCCATGACATACTCGACGCCCGCGCGATTGTACCAGCTGCGATCGAAGATCACGATCTCGCCGGCGGCGGGAAACTGCTGCATGTAGCGTTGAATGAAGAGCTGGGACTTCTCACGGTCCGACGGCGCGGGCAGGGCCACCACGCGAAACACACGTGGGCTGACCTTCTCGGTCAGGGCCTTGATGGTTCCGCCCTTGCCGGCTGCATCGCGCCCCTCGAACAGGATGATGACCCTGAGCTTGTTCGCGACCACCCAGTCCTGGAGATGGCAGAGCTGGACCTGCAGCTTGTGCAGCTCTTCCTCATACTGTTTGCGCTTCATCTTCTCAGCGGACTTGTCTTTCGCCATGGGATACCTGTCCATCGTTCGAGCTGTTAGCCCCAGGCAATGGCGATCCCGATGTCGCCAGGTACGCCACCAGGGTAATCCACGACCTGGAAGCGGATGCGGTAGCCGCGCGGCTGCAGGTAGTCCGCCCAGAGCTGGTATATTTCCTTCGGTATGCCTGTCAGCGTCCTTTCCCAGCCGGCCTCCATCTGATTGATGGCCCGTCCGTTGTCGGTGCACAGCGTGTTGGGGAAGCGGTAGACCTGCACTTCGGTCAGTCCGTTGCGTACTGCGCGCTGAATCACCGTCGATGCCAGCTTGACCTTCTCGTCCTCGCTGAGCCCGGAGGGTTTGCTCAACCGCTCGATCAAGGCGCGCTTCTCGGCCTCCACGGCAGCCGCACGCTTGGCATGTTCCTCGGCCTTCCCCGCTTCCTGGAGCGCTGCCTGCTTCTGGATCTCGTGCGCATTAGGGATCAAGTCATCGATCTTGTCTCGCATGGCTGGGGACTCCTAAGCCCGATCTTCCACCGTGCCCCCGAACGGTAGGAGTGAACTGAGCGGCCTCCTTGATCCAGATCAAGCAAGCGCGATAGGATGATCCGCAGTGTCGATCAAGATTGCTAGCGGTTTTATTGCAACCGGGAGACTTAGCTTGGGAGACTTGGCTTGAACGCGCAGATCCATCCGGCAGCGCCCCATCATCTGCCGTTTTTCATTCCCGGCGCCGACGGGTCGGATACCCTGATGGTGGTGATGGGCATTTTCCTCGTAGCCACAGTCTTGTGGGTTGGCACTCTCTACTGGAAGCTGCACAGCCTGCCGGAGCGCATGGCGCACAAGAGCCAGAAGCTTCAATTTGAGATCGTCGCGGTCCTCGGACTGATATCGCTTTTCACCCACATGCATATCTTCTGGGTCGCCGGCTTGCTGCTGGCACTCATCGATCTGCCGGATTTCGGCACACCGATGCGCAGCATTGCCGATTCCGTCGAGCGCATTGCCGACGCTACGCCGGGCGCGCCCGCTGCCGAACCGGGAGCCGAATCCGCATCAGTCGGCAGTCCCGACGTCCGGACGCCCGCGAAGCAAGAGGTGCACAACCATGCTTGAGCTGATGATCTGCTCGCTGGTGACGATCCTGCCGGATTACCTCTTCCGCCGCTATCGGCAAGGCAAGCGGTTCGGCAAGGAGATCACGTTCTTCTCCGTCTGGTACGAGCTGAGATGGGGGATCACCGGCTGCCTGATGCTCACGATCTCGCTGATCACGATGATCTTCTACTTCCATCCCTCGACAAGCTCCGCGGCGATCTACTTCAGGACCGTGCCGATCCTGCCCGAAGGGTCCGGCCGCGTCGTCGAGGTCAATGTCAACTTCACCGCGCCGGTGAAGAAAGGCGACGTTCTGTTCCGGCTCGATAGTTCGAAGCAGGAGGCTGCGTTGGAGACCGCCAAACGAAAGATCGCCGAGGTTGATGCGTCGCTGATCTCGGCGCAGGCCGATGTCGTCAAGGCGGACGCTCAGATCGGGGAGGCGAAAGCCTCATTGCAGCAGGCCAAGGACGAACTCGATGTGAAGAGCGAATTGCAGCGCCGCAATCCCGGCATCGTGCCGCAACGCGACATCGAGAAGCTGCAGGTGCTGGTCGATCAACGGCAGTCCGGCGTCGATGCCGCGAACGCCGTCAAGGAATCCGCGACGCTACGGGTCTCCACGCTCCTGCCGGCCGAGAAGGCGAGCGCCGAGGCCGCGCAGGCGCAGGCCCAGGTGGATCTCGACAAGACCTTCGTCCGTGCCGGCGTCGATGGCCGCGTCGAGCAATTCCTGGTTCGCCCCGGGGACCTCGTCGCTCAGATCATGCGGCCGGCCGGAGTCCTGATACCGGACGAAGCGGGCCGGAACAGGTTGCAGGCGGGCTTCGGGCAGATCGAGGCCCAGGTGATGAAGCCCGGCATGGTTGCGGAAGCCACGTGTATGTCGAAACCCTGGGTGATCATTCCGCTGGTCGTCACCAGCGTGCAGGATTTCATCGCCGCCGGTCAGTTTCGGGCCACCGAGACATTGATCGACCCGCAGAACCTGCAAAAGCCGGGTTCGATCCTCGTGTTTCTTGAGCCGCTCTACAAGGACGGCCTTGATGGCGTGACACCGGGCAGTACTTGCATCGTCAATGCCTACACCAGCAACCATGACGTGATCGCCGATCCGAAAACCGGCGTGTTGAAGGGCTTTGCCTTGCATGCCGTCGACGCGACCGCGCTCGTTCATGCACTGCTGCTTCGGATCCAGGCTCTGCTGCTGCCGATCCAGACGCTGGTGCTCAGCGGTCACTGACGGGCGCGAACAGGGAGACTGCAAATGAAGCCGGACGGCAAGCTTCGTGCGATCGTAGTGGCGGGCATGATCTTCGCACTGCCGGATCATGCGCTCGCGTTCGATCTCGCCGGCGCCTGGGCCACGAGCGCGAACCAATGCGGCAAGGTGTTCGCCCGCAAGGGCAGGGCGAACCAGGTCACGTTCGCGAATTTCTCCGGGGTCTATGGCGGCGGCTTCATCGCAGAGGCCGATCGCCTGAGGGGCAAGTTCGAGAACTGCAAGATCAAATCGCGCAAGGATGACAGCAAGGACATCAATATCATCGTGAGCTGCGCTTCGGGGATCATGGTGTCCAACGTGCAGTTCTTCCTCAAGGTCGTCGACGACGACACCATCACCCGCGAGTTTCCGGGTATCGAGGGGATGCAGGTCTCCTATCATCGCTGCAAACTCTAGCGGAATGCAGCCTTTGACCAATATCTGCGGCCCGATATATTGAGCTCTGTGAAGCAAAATCCGGTCAACGCCGGATTGACCGAGTGGCGCGCCGTGGATCCCAGCAATTTGCCAAGGTCGTTGCGCATCGCCCTGGTCGCCGGGCTCGTGCTGATGCTCGGGGGCGCCGCTTTGTTGGCCTATCGCTGGTATCTTCGGCCGACAACGCTCACGGTCGCCGTCGGTTCGCTCGATGGCGAGGCGAACAAGCTCGTTTCGGCGATCGCCGGCAGGCTCACGGAGTCGAAGGCGACGGTCCGGCTTCGCCTGGTTCAGACCACGGGGCCGCTCGAGTCTGCCGCTGCGTTCGCGTCCGGAAAGGTCGATCTCGCAGTGGTGCGTGGCGATGTCGGTGACCTGTCACAGGCCCAGGCCGTGATCGTGCTGGCCCATGCCGCCGTCCTGATCGTTGCGCCACCTGGGGCTTCGATATCCGACGTGACGGAGCTGAAGCGCACCACGCTCGGCGTGATCGGGTTCGACACCAATCAGAAGCTGATCAAGGTGTTGTCGGACGAATACGATCTTGCGCGCGCAGGCGTAACGTTCAAGCCGCTTCTGCCCTCGGACGCGCGCCGGGCGCTGGAAACCAAGGAAGTCCGCGCCATCCTGCTCGTGATTCCCCTGACCGAGAAATATCTGTCCCTTCTGCGGGGCGTTCTCCCGCATACATCGCGAACCGGCCCCGTGATGATTGCCATCGAGTCCGCGGGCGCGATTGCTGAAAAAGAGCGAGCCTACGAAAGCTTTGACGTGCCCAAGGGAACATTGCGGGGCTCGCCGCCAATTCCTCCCGATGACCTGACGACGCTGCGGACTTCGTTTTACCTGGTGGCGCAGAAGAAGCTCGGCAACGACCTGATCGGCGACCTGACCCAGTCGATCATGACCGCACGGCACGATCTGCTTGCCGAATTGCCCGGGCTGGCGCAGATCGTGACGCCCGACACCGATGCAGACGCCTACATCCCCGTACACCCGGGCGCCGCCGCGTTCTACGAGGGGACCCGCGAGAGCTTTCTCGATCAGTGGGGAAATGCGATTTTCCTGGCGCCGATGATCGCGGGCGGGCTTGCGTCCGTGCTTGCAGCGGCGTGGAAATTTCTCCGGCCGGCCGAGACGCCGAGCCGCCAGGAAGCGCTCGACATGCTTTATGCGCTGGGACCTCGGATCCGGGCGGCCGAGCACGTGCCCGAGCTGGAAGAGATCGAGCGCGAAATCGACCAGGTGCTGCGGACGCAGCGCAGCCAGCCGGTCGGGGACGACAAGAGCGAGCGTGCCGTCACCGCGGTGAACGTTGCGGCCCATCGGCTCGAAAGTCTGATCCACGATCGCCGCGCCCACCTGGCGTCGCGGCAAGCGGACCAGGTCGGAAGCTGAGCGAACCGGCGCTTTCCTTGATCTCGATCAAAGGGCGGACGTGGCCCGTGGCCGATTCTGTCGACCGTCGTGTCAATGGAGGTGGCCATGTTCCGTTGGGGCAAGACCCTGTTTGCGATTGCGTTGATGGCGGTAACGCCCGTTGCCGCATTGGCGCAGACTGCCGACAAGCCGCCGGCTCAGGCCAGCCAGCCGGCCGCGGCAGCAACGCAGCCGGCCGATCAACTCCTGAAGCCCGAGCAACTGGAAGCCCTGGTGGCGCCGATCGCGCTTTATCCGGACTCGCTGCTGGCCAATGTGCTGGCGGCCTCGACCTATCCGCTCGAAGTCGTGCAGGCCGATCGCTGGCTGAAGGAGCGCAAGAGCCTGAAAGGCGACGCGCTGAAAGCCGAGGTCGACAAGCAGGCCTGGGATGACAGTGTGAAGGCACTCTCGAGCACCGCTGACGTACTGGCGATGATGAGCGACAAGATCGATTGGACGAAGAATCTGGGTGACGCCGTGCTGGCCCAACAGGCCGACGTCATGGATGCGATCCAGCGGCTGCGCGGCAAGGCGCAGGCGAACAACAAGCTGGTGACGACCAAGCAGCAGAAGGTCAGCGTCCAGACCCAGGAGAACAAGCAGGTCATTGTCATCGAGCAGACCGATCCGGACACGATCTACGTACCCTACTACGATCCGGCCACCGTCTACGGCACCTGGCCATACGCTTCGTACCCGCCGTATTATTTCGGCTATCCGTCCTATATCGGTGCGGGCGTGATCGCGGCGGGCCTTGCCTTCGGCGCCGGATGGGCGATCGGACGGTGGGGCAACTATTGGGGCGGCGGCTGCAACTGGGGCAATCGCAACGTCTATGTGAACCATTTCAACAGAACCAATAATATTGCGAACGGCTGGCAGCACAATTCGGCGCATCGCCAGGGCGTTCGCTACAACAACAGCAGCGTCCAGCAGCGCTTCGGCGGCAACAACAATCGGGCCGGCGTCAGCGACCGGATGAACTATCGCGGCCGCGATGGTCAGCAGGTTCTCAACCCGGGCGGCGATCGCGCGGGTGGCGCAGACCGGGCAGGAGACCGCGGCGGCGATCGCGCCGGAGATCGTGCGGGTGATCGCGCTGGTGATCGTGGAGGTGACCGCGCCGGAGATCGCGCCAAAGGTGGTGACCGTGCCGGTGCGGGCGATCGTGCCAAAGGCGGCGATCGCGCCGGTGCCGGCAACAAGGCCAAGGGCGGCGGAGATCGCGCAAAGGCTGCCAACCGTGGCAGTTCCGGCAACCGCGCCGCTACGGCTAATCGCGGTGGCGGCAGTCGCGGCGGCGCCATGAACGTGTCGTCGGGACGGGCAGCCGCGGCGGCATCGGCGCGCGGGC
>DASVOL010000495.1:0-1655 GCA_036383375.1 Bradyrhizobium sp.
TGCACCTTGGCCGGATCGAACACCACGAGGTTGTTGAAGACCGCCGCGAACGGCATCACCGAGGCGATGGTGGATTCCTCGAGCAGCGAGGTCGAGGGCGGATTGTCGTTGTGATAGAGCCGCAAGGTGCCGCCCTTCTTCTGCGCCGATGCAGGGCTCGCAGCCATCACGGCTGTACCCAATGCCATGATGCACATGGCCAGTTTGAACGACATTCTCGCCTCCCGGAATTCTTGTTGTTCTTGTCGATTGCAGGCAGTCGACCACAACGCCGGGTGCCTCGCAATGACACGGGAACGCAGATCATTGCCGGCTGCGTGCAACGCAGAACGAGGCTGGGCGGAGCAGGATTTTCAGACGGCCCGCGGTGGAACGGTCCTGACACGGACCGGCGCCGCCCCTCATGACCTGCCATCGCATGTCCCGTCACGGGGAATTAGGGTTGGATGCGACCTCGAAATTGGCTACACGTTTGGCGCCGAGAAACTCGGATCGTTTGAGGGCTGGAAATGACCTATTGCTGCGGAATTCTGGTACGCGACGGCCTCGTCATGATCGCCGATACCCGCACCAATGCCGGCCTCGACAACGTCTCCACTTTCCGCAAGCTGCACATCTTCGAAAAGCCAGGCGACCGCATCATGGCGATCGCCAGCGCCGGCAATCTCGCGATCAGCCAGTCGGTGCTGTCGACCCTGACCGAGGGCATGGAAGATCCGCACAGCGGCGAGCTCGAGACGCTGATGAACGCGCCGACCATGTTCCAGGCGGCGCAGCGGATCGGCCGCGCCATCCGGTCGGTGCACGCCACCGAGGGCGATGCGCTGCGTTCCGAGGATATCTCCTTCGACGTCTCGTTCCTGTTCGGCGGCCAGATCAAGGGCTCGCGGATGCGCCTGTTCATGGTCTACACCGCCGGCAACTTCATCGAATGCACCACCGACACGCCGTATTTGCAGATCGGCGAGCACAAATACGGCAAGCCGGTGCTCGATCGCGCCATGCATTACGACGTCGAGCTCTATGAAGCGCTCAAGACAGGTCTGATCTCGATGGATTCGACGATGCGCTCCAATCTCGGCGTCGGCCTGCCGATCGACGTGCTGGTGGTGCGCACCGACGCCTGCGAGGCCGATCTCAACCACCGCATCGAGGCCGGCGAGCCCTATTTCCACGATCTGCGCTCGCGCTGGTCGGCGGCGCTGCGCGCGGCGCACCAGAACATTCCACGCCCACCCTACAAGAACGAAACCGAAGCAAAAACCAAGTAAGAGGAAACTCGGATGACCGAAGCAACCAGCAAGATCGCGCTCGTCACCGGCGCCGGCACCGGCGTTGGACGTGCAGCATCGCTCGCATTGATGGACAAGGGCTACACCGTGGTGCTCGTCGGGCGCCGCCTGGAGATGCTGGAAGAGACCAGCAAGCTCGGCCCCGCCGGCAAGAGCCTGTGCGTCACCGCCGACATGGCCAATCCGGCCGCGATCGCCGCGCTGTTCGACAAGGTGAAGGCTACCTACGGCCGGCTCGACGTGCTCTTCAACAATGCCGGCATGGGCGCGCCGCCGGTGAACTTCGAGGACCTGCCGCTCGAGCAGTGGCAGGCCGTGGTTAACACCAACCTCACCGCGCCGTTCCTGTGCACCCAGCACGCC
>DASVOL010000496.1:0-2779 GCA_036383375.1 Bradyrhizobium sp.
CTCAACCCGAACCTGTGGAACGGCCGCGTCCTGCTCGGGCGCGATCCGGTGTTTGCCGGCGAGCGGCTCAGCGCGAGCTATTTCGAGACCGATTTCGCAAGCTTCCTCGCCTGGCGCGACTGGGGCTTTCCCGACAAGGAGGTCTTCAACGGCTTCGGCATGGGCGCGCTGCTCTCGAGCGACGGCGCCTTCGTGTGCGGCGTGATGGGCGAGCAGACGGCGAATGCCGGACGCATCTATTTCCCCTCCGGCACGCCCGATCTCGACGACATCAGCCGCGAGAGCGTCGATATCGCCGGCAGCGTGATGCGCGAACTCGAGGAGGAGACCGGACTTACCGCAGCAGACTGCCGCGCGGATGCCGATTGGCACTGCATCTACACCGGTGTTGCGCTCGCGATGATGCAGATCCTGCGCGTCGACATGCCCGCCGACACGCTACGCGCGCGGATCGAATCCAATCTCGCGCGCCAGAAGAATCCGGAGCTCACCGGCATCCATCTGGTGCGCAGCCGTGCCGATCTCAATGCCCAGATGCCGCGCTTCGTCACCGCGTTCATCGAAACGCAGCTCCCGGTGTAGCGTGCTTTGTTGTGAGGGGCCGCCTGCTGGATCTTGCGGCGGTTACCGGGATCGGCCGTCATCAGCCGCTTCCATCTCGAAGTCAGCGACACCAAACACGACGCTGCGCTATGGTCGCCGTCGACCATTCAACATGATTCTGCCGCGTTAAAGAGGGACATACCAATGCAGCCAGTCGTGAGGACCTCGATTCTTCGATGTCCGCCGGACAAATTTACCGAGATGCGGCAAATGATGATCGAGACCGAGAAGGTGCTTCGTCCCGGCATTGAAGTGATGCGCGGATTGATTGCTTTCTATGTCGGTGCGGATGAGGCGACCTCGTCGCTCTCGAACATCAGCCTGTGGACCGATCTGGAGGCGGCGAAGCAGCTGGACCGATATCAGCCGATGCTGGATTCGGGGAAACCATTTGTCGCCGCGGGAGGCACGTTCGAGCGGCCGATCATGAACTACACGACGCTGTGGCAGCTGCAACCTGTGAAGGGCTGAGGTTCGCCGTGTTGTGGTCCACAGCCGACGCTCGTCATGGCCGGCTTCTATCTCGCTCGCCGAGCAAAGTTGCCGCTGCTTATGAGTTCCGCTCCCTTGCCTGACGCGATTGGGGCTCTCCCAATCGGACGCCGTTGGCGGCCCGGGCATGCGCAAGAGTGGCTAGCAGATCACTCGGCCACTTCGACGACCATCTCGACTTCCACCGCGTTGTTGAATGGAAGGCCCGCCATTCCGACGGCTGATCGCGCGTGCTTGCCGGCCGCCTCGCCGAAGACCTGCACCATCAAATCGGAGAATCCGTTGATGACTTTCGGCTGGTCGCCAAAGCCGTCGGCCGAGTTGACCATCCCGAACACCTTGACCACGCGCTTGACGCGATCGAGGCTCCCAAGTGCGACGCGCACCTTCGCCAGCATGATCAAACCGACCTGGCGGGCCGTGTCGTAGCCTTCCTGCACGGTGAGGTCCTTCCCCACCTTGCCCTTGTACTTCCAGTCGGCAGCCGCGGTGTTTCCCGCAAGGAACAGCAGATTGCCGACCCGGACCGCGTCGACGTAGTTGGCGACCGGAGTCGGTACGGACGGCAGCGTGATGTTCAACTCCTTCAGCCTGGCCTCGGCAGAAGGTGAATTCTGCGCCACGGCAGCCGGCGACGCGGCAATCCACGCTCCCAATCCGAGCACGCACGCACCGAACCATGAGATGAGTTTCGCTCTGCAAAGCATGTACGTCATGTGTCGCCTCCAATGACAGCTACTTCGCAGGCCTCAGGATAAGTCAGAAAGAGCGAAGCTGCCTTCCGTAGTTCTCCGGTCTGAAAGGTCGTCGGCGCCGCTCCGCCGAAACTTTGCGCAAGCCTGCGCCGTGGCGACGCAGGCATCGTGCTTGACATCATCGGCCGCTCCCCCTGTGATAGGGCGGCACGAAAACAAAAAATGCAGTGCACAATCTCTGGGGAGGGATTCATGCCGGTCAGGAAGGCCGCCCGCTGGCTCGCGGGTCTGTCTGTCGCGCTTGCGGCGCTGGGCGTGGCTGGTGTTGCGCATGCGCAGGACAAGAAGATCAAGATCGGCGTGATCTTCGATCTGACCGGCCCGCTGGCCGGCGGCGGCTCCGAGCTGCAATATACCGGCGTCAAGATCATGCTCGACCATTACGCCAAGACCGGCGTCGAGGGTTACAAGGTCGAGGCCGTGTACGCCGACGCGCAGAGCAAGCCCGATATCGCCATCAACGAGGCCGTCCGCCTGCTCGAGCAGGAGAAGGTCGACATGGTGATGGGCTTCTTCTCCTCGGCGCAATGCGTGCCGGTGGCGGCCCGGGTCGACCAGATGAAGAAGTTCATGTGGATTACGACCTGCATCTCATCGGGCGTGTTCGACGGCAAGAACTACAAATACGTGTTCCGTCCGCAGGCCGCCGGCAATCAGTACGGCATGATGACGACCGACTTCATCGCGCAATATTCGCTGTCCAAGTTCGGCAAGGAGCCGAAGGACCTCCGTGTTGCCATCATCCATGAGGACGGCGCCTATGGTGTCGACGTCGCCAAGGGCAACGAAGCCGGCGCGAAGAAGGCCGGCTTCAACATTGTGCTCAAGGAGGGCTATTCCGCGACTGCGCCCGACCTGTCGGCGCTGGTCACCAAGCTGAAGCGCGCCAAGCCCGATGTGATCTTCCACACCGGCTACAATCCGGACAT
>DASVOL010000497.1:0-2625 GCA_036383375.1 Bradyrhizobium sp.
GACCACGACGGCGTGGCCCCTCGCATATTTGTGGCCGTCGATCCGCGGCACCGGAAACGACCAGCGCCAGGCCTCCGGCACGTTCTCGGCGGTCAGCGGCTTGATCTCGTCGAGCACCTGCGGATCGATGCCGATGTCGGCGACGCGCACTTTGCCGCAATACATCCGGCCCGGCAGCAGCAGATGCGCCGGCTTCTTGCGGAAAAAGGTGATGGTCTCGGTCGCCTGCACGGCCGCGCCCATAACGGCGCCCGAGGTGCCGTTGATGCCGCTCGGCAGGTCGACCGCCAGCACCGGCGTACCGTTGGCGTTGATCGCGGCGATCATCTCCAGCGGGTCGCCCTTGACCGGGCGATTGAGCCCCGCGCCGAACAGCGCGTCGATGATCAGCGCCGGCTTGCCGAGCGCCTGCGGGTTGAACGGCAGCACCGGATATTTCCAGCCCTTCGCCGCCAGCGCCGCGTCGCCCTGCAGGCTGTCGCGCTCGCAGAGCAGGATCACGGACACCTCGCGGCCGCGCGCGGCGAGCTCAGCGGCGGCGACAAAGCCGTCGCCGCCATTGTTGCCGCGACCGGCGACCACGACGATCGGCCCCTCCTCGACCAGGTCCATCGCGGCTTCAGCGACGGCCTGGCCGGCGCTCATCATCAGCGCAAAGCCCGGCGTGCCGGCTGCGATGGTCAGCCGGTCGGCGCGCTCCATCTCCGTGGTGGTCAGAACGTCCATGCCGAATCCTCAATCGCTTCGCCTTTTCGAGAGGCAATTCCTGTGACGTTCGCGGGGTTTCTACTGGCTAACTGCATACGGATTGATCTATTTGCCTATTTGTTAGGCTTGGATATCATGGCCCATGTGGTTCGATATCAGCCGACTGCCTGTTAAAAGGCTGATAACATTCCAAAATCGGGGACCTTAACAACTTGGCATAGACCCTGCTTTTGAGGAAGCCGCGCACAATGCCGCTCGATGCGACCATTGCGCGTGTTTCCGGCCACCCGCCGGAAGGCTTAAGACCAACCAGACTGCGCCCCACGCGCATCGAACTCGACCCTGCAATCTGCAATGCCCGGGAGGCGCTCAGTGAAGAAGATTGAAGCCATCATCAAGCCCTTCAAGCTCGACGAGGTGAAGGAAGCGCTCCAGGAAGTCGGACTGCAAGGCATCACCGTGACCGAGGCCAAGGGATTTGGCCGCCAGAAGGGCCATGCCGAGCTCTATCGCGGTGCGGAATACATCGTCGACTTCCTGCCCAAGGTGAAGATCGAGATCGTTATCGGCGATGACCTGGTCGAGAAGGCGATCGACGCGATCCGCCGCGCGGCGCAGACCGGGCGGATCGGCGACGGCAAGATCTTCGTCTCCAACATCGAGGAAGCCATCCGCATCCGGACCGGCGAATCCGGGCTGGACGCTATTTAAGGGCGGTGCTATCCGGATTTTCTGACGGCAAAAGAGAAAAAAGGCTGCTTCGGCAGCCTCATTTCGTTTCAGCAGTCACACGAACTCGCCAAAAGCGGGAATAACGTCGCTCTCCGCTGGAAACCACCCGCACATCCATAAGGGGTATTCATGAAGACCGCCAAAGACGTCCTGAAATCGATCAAGGACAACGACGTCAAATACGTCGACCTGCGCTTCACCGATCCGCGCGGCAAGTGGCAGCACGTCACCTTCGACGTCAGCATGATCGACGATGACATCTTCGCCGAGGGAACGATGTTCGACGGATCGTCGATCGCAGGCTGGAAGGCGATCAACGAATCCGACATGTGCCTGATGCCCGACCCGGTCACCGCGACGATCGACCCGTTCTTCGCCGAGACCACCATGGTCATCACCTGCGACGTGCTCGAGCCGACCACCGGCGAGCCCTACAACCGCGACCCCCGCGGCATCGCCAAGAAGGCCGAGGCCATGGTGAAGTCGATGGGCGTGGGCGACACCGTGTTCGTCGGCCCCGAGGCCGAGTTCTTCGTGTTCGACGACGTGCGCTATTCGGCCGACCCCTACAACACCGGCTTCCGCCTCGATTCCTCCGAGCTGCCGATCAACTCGGCGACCGAGTATGAAGGCGGCAACCTCGGCCACCGGATCCGCACCAAGGCCGGCTACTTCCCCGTCCCGCCGCAGGACTCGGTGCAGGACATGCGCTCGGAGATGCTCGGCGCGATGGCCAAGATGGGCGTCAAGGTCGAGAAGCACCACCACGAGGTGGCGTCGGCCCAGCACGAGCTCGGCATGAAGTTCGACACGCTGACCTACATGGCCGACCAGATGCAGGTCTACAAATACTGCATCCATCAGGTCGCGCACATCTACGGCAAGACCGCCACCTTCATGCCGAAGCCGATCTTTGGCGACAACGGCTCGGGCATGCACGTCCACCAGTCGATCTGGAAGGACGGCAAGCCGACCTTCGCCGGCAACAAGTACGCCGACCTGTCGGAGACCTGCCTGCACTACATCGGCGGCATCATCAAGCATGCCAAGGCGATCAACGCCTTCACCAACCCGTCGACCAACTCCTACAAGCGTCTGGTCCCGGGCTATGAGGCGCCGGTGCTGCTCGCCTACTCCGCGCGCAACCGTTCGGCGTCCTGCCGCATCCCCTACACGGCGAACCCG
>DASVOL010000498.1:0-2584 GCA_036383375.1 Bradyrhizobium sp.
CGTGGTGGCGCCGTCCATCGTCGCGGCCTCGTCGAGCTCGACCGGCAGCTTGTCGGAGGCCTGTTTCAGCACCCAGATCGCGTAGGGCGCGGCGATCGTCACCATCGCCAGGATCAGCGACCAGTGATTGTTGAGCAGGCCGTAGGTGCCCATGGTGCGGTACATCGGCACGGCGAGGAATGCCGCCGGAATGAAATAGGTGAACAGCGCCATGTTCATCACCACGCGGCCGCCCGGCACGCGCAGCCGCGAGATCGAGAACGCGGCGGCGGTGGCGACGAACAGCGTCAGCGCGCCGACGGCGAGCGCGATCACGGCCGAGTTCCAGAACTGGATCCAGAAGTCGCGCAGGAAGTAATGCTGCTGGTGGAACACGATTGAGAAATTGTGCAGCGTCGGATGCGTCGGCCACAGCTTGCCGGTGAACGCGTCCTCCTTCGGCGAGATCGCGAACACGAACATGTGGTAGATCGGGATCATGGTCCAGATGAAGACCGGGATGCCGATCAGCAGCAGCTTGGCTTCGGTGCCGACTTCGCGGAGGGTGGGCAGCTTCATCGCGACAACCGTTTCATCATGTAATAGACCAGCGGCAGCACGAACGGCATCGCGCAGACGATCGAAGCCATCGCCAGCGACAGCTGGTCGAGCCTGAGATAGCGGATGCCCAGCGTCGACAGCACGTGGGTGAGGTCGGCGGGCCCGCCGCCGGTGAGCAGATAGACGCTGTTGAAGTCGCCCAGCGTCCAGATCATCGAGAGCAGCGTGCAGGTGATGTAGAGCGTCTGCATCGACGGCCAGGTGATGTAGCGGAATTTCTGCCACCAATTGGCGCCGTCGACGTCGGATGCCTCGTACAGATCGTGCGGGATGGCGAGCCGTCCGGTCAGCAGGATCAGCGTCCAGAACGGCAGCGACTTCCAGATGTGCACGCCGATCGCCATCGCGAGCGCGACCGCCGGATCGTTCAGCCAGTTCGGGCCGTCGTCGCCGGTGAACTTGAAGATCAGCTGGTTGACCACGCCCCATTCCGGATTGAGCATGAAGCGCACGGAGAGAATGGTCGGGATCGACGGCACCGCCCAGGGCAGGATGAAGATGACGGACAGCCACCTGATCCAGGGCCGCTGCTGGGCGAAGAAGCCGGACAGGAACAGCGCGATCAGCATCTTGATGTTGATACCGATGACCAGGAAGATCAGCGTGTTGACGGCCGCGCGTGCGAAGATCGGGTCGTTGTAGAGCGCGACATAGCTCGACGGATGCCGCGCCAGCCACAGCCCGTAGCCGACCGGATAGACCACGAAGGCGAGGAAGACGAGCAGATAGGGCGCGAGCAGCGCGATGCCCCAGACCTGCGGCGGCGTCAGCCGCGCCGACAGCGGCGGCGAGGGGGCATCGGATGCGGAGAGCGTGATCGCCATATAAGTTACCCTACACCCCGCTGTCGTCCCTGCGAAAGCAGGGACCCATAACCACCGGCTCCGATTGTTGTGCGAAAGCCGTCAACCAGTACTCTCGAAAACGACCGCCGCGGCGTCGCGCCGAGCGCAAGCGCTCGCGCGGGGGTCCCTGCTTTCGCAGGGACGACGAGGGAAATGTGCCGCGGCAGCCGGTCTCGCAACTTCTACCCCGCGACCTGCTTGATACGGGCGATCAGTTCGTCGACGGCCTTGTCCACCGGCACCTTCTCGCTGACCACGCGGTTCATGGCCTTGGCCCAGACGTTCTCGTTGTTCAGGATGGTGAACTTCCAGTTCTTGGTAAAGTCGAACGGCGCGGTGCCGCCGGTGAACTGATTCCAGACTGCCTTGCGATGCCGGTCGGCCTGCCAGAACGGGCTCGCCTGGCTGGCCTTGGTCACCGGGAACCAGCGGCCGAGCGCACCTTCGATGTAGGGCCGCACGTTGTCTTCCTGCATCAGGAACGCGATGAACTGCTTGCCTTCCGCCTTGTTCTTGGCGTTGGCGAAGATCAGCCCGGTCTTGACGTCGGAGCGGTAACGGATCGTCGAGCCGTCCGGCGCCTTCGGGAACGACGCGGTGATGATGTCGTGCTCATAGGCCTGCTTGCCGGCGGCGCGCTGCGCGTCGGTCAGCGCCGGGTTGGTGGAATCCTCGAACCACTTCGCCGCGATCGAGATCGTGAAATTGTGGGTCATCACGATCGTCTTGTTGTGGAAGGCGACGTTGTTGTCCGGGTCCTTCCAGGTCGTCGAGGACGGCGGCGTGCAGCCCTTGATGTAGGTGTCGGTATAGTCCTTCAGCGCGTGGATCAGGCCGTCGCGCACCTTGGGATCGTCGACCAGGAGCTTGCCGTCATCGTCGACCAGCTTGACGTGGTAGGCGTCCATGAAGGTGTAGAACGACTGGAACGAGTCGGTGGATTCCACGCCCATCGGCTGGCCGACGCCGTAGATGCGCTGGCCGGTCGCCTTGCGGATCCCCGGCTGCACCTTGTCGCACCAGAACGTCCAGTAGTCCTCCCATTTGGTCGGGATGTCGGCAGCCTTGAAGCCGGCCTTCTCCAGCATATCGTTCCAGATCTGGACGTGCATGCTCTGCTGCTTCAGCGGGAAGCCGTA
>DASVOL010000499.1:0-12386 GCA_036383375.1 Bradyrhizobium sp.
AGGCTCTCGACCTGGATGCGGGAGGCGAGGTCATACAGGTTGACCTTGCGCAGCGAGAAATACAGCAGCGCAGCCGAGATCAGGATCTTGACGGTCGAAAGCAGGATTCGGCGCATTTCTGTTCGCGCTGCCAGGTTTTCAGAATGTGTCAAAAACAGCGCAAAACGCTTTCGCGCACCCAAATTCGCCGCCTTGGTATGGTTTCCGCACCGATCTGGCAATACCCGTACTGGTCCCTATTGCGGCGGGTGCGAAGGGGCGGCTAAAGATGCCGAACGGGGACGGCCAGCCGTTCACCGGGAGTTTACAAGACCGGTAAGATCCGACCAGACGCGTGGGGGCGCGTGACTGCCCGGATCGTGCCTCCCAGGTAACAAGGCTGCCGGCCACGGCAGCCGGGCCAAGGTGTGCCGCCTGCGGACGGATACGACAGGACTGCCACGACAGGACTTGAGGCATCGATGGATCGACGAATTATTCCCCTGATCATGTGCGGCGGCGCAGGCACGCGGCTTTGGCCGGCGTCGCGCGAGGTGCATCCGAAGCAATTCCTGTCGCTGTTCGGGGCGCGCTCGACCTTCCAGGAGACGCTGCTGCGGGTCTCCGACGCCGGCCTGTTCGAGCGGCCGATCGTGATCACCAACGAGGCCTATCGCTTCATGGTGCTCGAGCAGCTGGCCGAGATCGGCCGCGAGGCCGATGTGCTGCTGGAGCCGATGCGCCGCGATTCCGGGCCCGCGATCGCGGCCGGTGCGGCATTCGCGCAGAGCCGTGACGGCGAAGCGATCGTGCTGGCGCTCGCCGCCGACCATCTGGTGCGGGATACGCCGGCCTTCGTCGCCGCGTGCCGCGGCGGATTGGTGGCTGCCGAAGCCGGCCGCATCGTGACCTTCGGCGTCAAGCCGGAACGGCCCGCCACCGAATACGGCTATATCAGCCCGGGTGAGGTGGTCGCTGGCGAGGTGCGCGCGGTGGCAAAATTCGTCGAGAAGCCCGATGCCGCGACGGCAGCAGGCTATATCGATGCGGGCTATCTCTGGAACAGCGGCAACTTCATGTTCCGCGCCAGCGTGCTGCTCGACGAGTATCGCAATGTCGATGCCGACAGCATTGCGTCGGTGGAGCAGTCGGTTGCGTCAGCGACGCGCGATCTCGGCTTCGTCAAGCTCGATGCGTCGGCGTTCGGCGCGGCAAAGGCGATCTCGATCGATTACGCCGTGATGGAGAAAACCGCGCATGCCGCGGTGGTGCCGGTGGCGTGCGGCTGGTCCGACATCGGCTCATGGCGCCAGGTCTGGGAGCTCTCCGACAAGGACAGTCTCGGCAACGCGGCGCGCGGCGCGGCGGTGTTCGAGGACTCCCGCAATTGCAACGTCTCGACCGATCGGGCGCTGGTCGCGCTCGAAGGCGTCGACGACCTCGTCGTGGTCGCGACCCAGGACGCCGTGCTGGTGTCGCGCCAGAAGGATGCCAACGGGCTGAAGCGGCTGGTCGCGAAGTTGAAAGTGGCGGCGCCCGGGGTGACCGAGAACCACATCAAGGTGCATCGCCCCTGGGGCTCCTACCAGTCGGTCGACAATGGCGACCGCCACCAGGTCAAGCGCATCATCGTCAAGCCGGGCGGGCGGCTGTCCTTGCAGAAGCACCATCACCGTTCCGAGCACTGGATCGTGGTGCGCGGCACCGCCCAGGTCACCGTCAACGAGCTGGTCAAGACGGTGCACGAGAATGAGTCGATCTACATCCCGATCGGCGCGGTGCACCGGCTGGAGAATCCCGGCAAGATTCAGCTCGAGTTGATCGAGGTGCAGACCGGCAGCTATTTCGGCGAGGACGACATCATCCGCATCGAGGACGACTACCGGCGCAGCTGAGGCGAGCCGGTTCCCGCGCCGATCGCCGGGCGCGGGACGATGTAACTCTTTGAATCAAAACGTGTCCGGATTTCGCCGTTGGCAATCGCCACATTTGTGACGCCGTGCTATAGCGGCTGCCAACGAAGCGGGGTGATTTGCGCCAGAGGCGCAGATCGGGATGAGGGGCCTTGGTCTTACTCCCTCGGAGCCGGGATGGCTCCCTGAGGAGCCGGGACAACCGCCAGAACGCTACTTGGGGTCTACGATATGAATGCAAAAGTGTCCGCAGCCGGCGCGAGGGCCGATATCGGCCGCGCATTGCGCGTCGGCGTGATCGGCGCCGGCGTCATGGGCAGCAACCACGCCCGCGTGCTGGCCGGACTGCCCGGCGTCGTGCTGATCGGCATCGTCGATCCGCTGCCGGAGCACCGCACGCGCGCCGTCGACCTGGTCGGTTGCCGCGCCTTTGAAAGCCTCGATCAGCTGCTTGCCGAGGGCATCGATGCGGTGACGATCGCAGCCCCCACCCACCTGCATCACGAGATCGCGCTCGCCTGCATCGCGCGCAACATCCACATCCTGGTCGAGAAGCCGGTCGCATCCACGGTCGAAGAGGGCCGCGAGATCGTCGCGGCCGCCGAGCGGGCCGGCGTCACGCTGATGGTCGGCCATGTCGAGCGTTTCAATCCGGCGGTCGCCGCGATCAAGCAGGCGATCTCGGGCGAGGATATCCTCTCGATCGGCATCACCCGGGTCGGCCCGTTCCCGCCGCGGATGTCCAATGTCGGCGTCGTGATCGATCTCGCCGTGCACGACATCGACCTGATCCGCTGGTTCACCGAGTCCGACATTGTCGAGGTGCAGCCGCAGCTCTCGAGCGCGGTCGCCGAGCGCGAGGACATCGCGCTGTTGCAGTTCCGCACGGAGTCCGGCGTGCTCGCCCACATCAACACCAACTGGCTGACGCCGTTCAAGGCGCGCAACGTGACGGTCGCGACCCGCGGCAAGTACGTGATGGGCGATTTGCTCACGCGCCAGGTCACCGAATGCTTCGGCTTCAAGCCGGACGGCAGCTATTCGATGCGCCATCTGCCGGTCGGTCACGACGAGCCGTTGCGCGCCGAGCTGATCGCCTTCCTCGATGCCGTGCGCAGCGGCAAGCTGCCGGCGGTGTCCGGCGACGAAGGCGTGGCGAGCCTCGAGATCGCGATCCGCTGCCTGGAATCGCCCGCGCGGCCCGCCGCCTCGACGATGCGCAAGGGACCGCGCCGCATCGCCGGCTGATAGTTCACCGGCTGATTGTCATCCATTCAACACGTGCAAAGAGCTTCCATGAACCAGCATATGCAGCTTGAGCCCATTCCCTTCATCGATATCGCCGCGCAGCGCCGGCGGCTCGGCAAGTCGATTGATGACGCGGTCGCGCGCGTGCTCGACCATTGCCAGTTCATCAACGGCCCGGAAGTCATCGCGCTGGAGAAGGCCTTGGCGGACTATAGCGGCGCCAAGCATGTGGTGAGCTGCGCCAGCGGCACCGACGCGCTGCTGATGGTCCTGATGGCGAAGAATGTCGGGCCGGGCGATGCGGTGCTGTGCCCGACCTTCACCTTCTGCGCGACCGGCGAAGTCGTGACGCTGACCGGCGCGACGCCGGTGTTCGTCGACGTCGATGAGGAGACCTTCAACATCGACATCAATTCGCTGAAGCGCGGCATTGCGACGGCGCGGGCACGCGGGCTGAAGCCGGTTGCCGTGATCCCGGTCGATCTGTTCGGCCAGAGCGCCGATCACGACGCGATCGGTGCGGTCGCCGAGGCCGAGGGCCTGTTCGTGCTCGACGATGCCGCGCAGGGCTTTGGTGCGACCTACAAGAACCGCAAGCTCGGCACCTTCGGCCTTGCGACCGGCACCAGCTTCTTCCCGGCCAAGCCGCTCGGCTGTTTCGGCGACGGCGGCGCGATCTTCACCGACGACGAGGAGCTGGCGCGCACGCTGCGCAGCATCCGCGTCCACGGCCAGGGTTCGGACAAGTACGATAACGTGCGGCTCGGCCTCACGGCGCGGCTCGACACCATGCAGGCGGCGATCCTGCTCGAGAAGCTGAAGATCTTCGACGACGAGATCGCCGCGCGCAACAAGGTTGCGGAACGCTATTCGCGGGCGCTCGGCAACCTCGTCGCGGTGCCGCGCTTGGCTCCCGGCTGCACCTCGGTGTGGGCGCAGTACACCATCCGTCTGACCAACGGCATCGATCGTGACGCCTTCGCGGCCGCCTTGAAGGCGCAGGGCGTGCCGACCATGATCTACTATCCGAAGTCGGTCCATCAGCAGACCGCCTACAGCCACTATCCGGTTGCCGATGGCGGCCTGCCGGTCAGCGAGCGCCTGTCGAAGGACGTCATCGCCCTGCCGATGCACCCCTATCTCGACGCGGCGGCGCAGGACCGCGTCATCGCGGCTGTGCGCAGCGCACTACAGGCATGATCCCGAAAAGTGGCTTCCGGTTTTCGGGCTGGATCATGCCTAAATCGTTAGCGTCCTGATACGTCATTTTGACGTAGGGTGATGATGCGCTAGAAGCAGCCCATGCTTGGGCGCATCTTCACAGTCGGCGGCTATACCCTGCTATCGCGGGTCACCGGGTTCGCGCGCGACATCATGCTCGCGGCGATCCTCGGTGCCGGGCCGGTCGCCGACGCCTTCTTCGTCGCGCTGCGGCTGCCCAATCATTTCCGTGCGATTTTTGCCGAAGGCGCCTTCAACGCCGCCTTCGTGCCGGCCTATGCCCATGTCCATGGCGAGCGCGGCGAGGCGTCGGCGCGGCTGTTCGCCGACCGCATCTTCACATTGCTGTTCGCCTCGCAGGTGGTCCTGCTGGTCGTGGCGATGCTGTTCATGCCGCAGGCGATGAGCATTCTCGCGCCGGGCTTCACCGAGGACGCATCCCAGCGCAAGCTCGCGATCGAGCTGACGCGGATCACCTTTCCCTATCTCTTGCTGATCACGCTGGTGACGCTCTATGGCGGCATGCTCAACGTGATGCATCGCTTCGCCAGCGCCGCTGCGGCGCCGATCTTCCTCAACCTCGCCATGATGATGACGCTGGCGCTCGCGGCGTTCTTCCCCAGTGCCGGTCACGCCGCGGCCTGGGGCGTCCTGATCTCGGGCTTCCTGCAGTTCTTCGTGCTCGCCGGCGACCTCGCCCGCCAAGGCGGCCTGCCGCGATTCGCGCCGCTGAGGCTCGACGAGGACGTCCGTGCCTTTTTCCGCGCGCTGGGGCCCGCGACCTTGGGCTCGATGGGAACGCAGGTCGCGCTGTTCGCCGACACCATCATCGCGACCTTTCTGCCCGCCGGCGCGCTGTCGGCGCTGTATTACGCCGACCGGCTCAATCAATTGCCGATCGGCGTGATCGGGATCGCGATCGGCACCGTGCTGCTGCCGGAGATGTCGCGGCGCCTGACCGCCGACGATCACACAGGCGCCATGGCCGCGCAGCGCCGCGCCTTCGATTTCACGCTGCTGTTCTCGGTGCCGTTCGTGGCGGCGTTCCTGACGGTTGCCGATCCGATCATGCGCGCGATGTTCGCCCGCGGCGCGTTCTCGAAGGCTGATGCTGCCAGCGCCGGCGCCACGCTTGCGGCCTATGCGGTCGGATTGATTCCCTTCGTGATGATCCGCAGCGCGGTTGCGACCTTCTACGCCCGCAAGGACACCGCAACCCCGGTCAAGGCGGCGCTGACCGGGGTCGCGGTCAACGTCGCGCTGAAGATCGCGCTGGTCGGCTCACTGGCGCAGGTGGGCTTAGCGCTCGCGACCGCGGTCGGGGCCTGGGTCAATCTGCTGCTGGTGCTGCTGTTCGCGGTGCGCCGCGGCTATCTCGCGTTCGATCGCGCGCTGATCCGCTCGTTCGGCACCTTCGCGCTGTGCGGCGTGCTGCTCGCGCTCGCGCTGTGGCTGACCTCGCATTTCGCCTATGTGTGGTTCGCGCCGATGCAGATCTTTCGCGATGAGATGATCCTGCTGCTGCTGATCACGGTCGGCGTCTTCGTCTACGCGCTGCTGATCCTCACGCTGTTCGGCCGGGGCTGGCTGTTCGCGCTGCGGCGCGTATAGTTTTACCTGTCAAATCAAATGCATAGGAGTTGGCCGTGGGATAGCGCCGCGTGCGGCGGAAAGCGGTTTGCGCTTCGCTGACAACCACGCCAATATGCGCGCAAACAACCAAGGCAATTGGAGAGACGATGGCAGCTCCCATCAAGTTCGGCGTCGGACAAAGTGTACGGCGCAAGGAGGATGACGCTCTGATTCGCGGCAAGGGCCGCTATACCGACGACGTCGCCCCGTCTCCCGCATTGCACGCGTTGATGCTGCGTTCGCCGCATGCGCACGCGACCTACACGATCGATGCCGGCAAGGCCCGCGGCATGCCCGGCGTGGCGCTGATCCTGACCGCCGCCGATGTCGCCGAGCTCGGCGGCCTGCCGTGCCTGTTCAATCTCGAAACCGATCCGTTCACCGCACCGCCTTATCCGATCCTCGCCAAGGATGAAGTGCGCCATGTCGGCGACGCCATCGCCTTCGTGGTCGCCGATACCGTCGATCATGCCCGCGACGCGATCGAGGCAATCGACGTCAAGTGGACGCCGCTGCCGGCGGTGGCGGGCCTGATCAATGCGGTGAAGAAGGGCGCGCCGCAGGTGTGGCCGGACAAGCCCGGCAATCTGCTGTTCGACGTCTCGATCGGCGACAAGGGCGCCGCCGAGGCCGCTTTCGCCAAGGCGCATGCGGTGGCCGAGATCACCATCGTCAACCCGCGCGTCATCACCAATTTCATGGAGACGCGCGCCGCGGTCGCCGAATACGACGCCAAGAAGGATCATCTGACGCTGACGATCGGCAGCCAGGGCAGCCACCGCCTGCGCGAGATCCTCTGCGACATGATCCTGAAGATGCCGAAGGAGAACATGCGGGTGATTTGCCCGGATGTCGGTGGCGGCTTCGGCACGAAGCTGTTTCCCTATCGCGAATATGCGCTGATCTCGGTCGCGGCGCGCAAGCTCAAGAAGTCGGTCAAATGGACCGCCGAGCGCTCCGACCATTTCATGGGCGACGCACAAGGCCGCGACAACCTCACCACCGCGAAGATGGCGCTCGCCGAGGACGGAAAATTCCTCGGCATGGATGTCGACCTTATGGGCGACATGGGCGCCTATCTCTCGACCTTCGCGCCCTACATCCCGCATGGCGGCGCCGGCATGCTGCCGGGCCTCTATGACATCCAGGCCTTCCACTGCCGTGTCCGCACCGTGTTCACCAACACGGTGCCGGTCGATGCCTATCGCGGCGCCGGCCGCCCGGAGGCGGCCTATGTGATCGAGCGGCTGGTCGATGCGGCTGCGCGAAAGCTCGGCATGACGCCGGATGCAATCCGGCGGAAGAATTTCATTCCGCCGAAGTCGCTGCCCTATACGACCGCGACCGGCAAGGTCTACGACTCCGGCGATTTCGTCGCGCACATGAAGCGCGCGATGGAGATCGCCAACTGGAAGGAGTTTCCGAAGCGCGCCAAGGCCGCCAAGAAGGACGGCCTGGTGCGGGGCATCGGCATGGCGAGCTATGTCGAGGTCTGCGGCACCATGGGCGAGGAGACCGCCAACGTGGCGCTCGATCCCAACGGCGACATCTCGATCCTGATCGGCACGCAGTCGAGCGGGCAGGGCCACCAGACCGCTTATGCGCAGATCGTCGCCGAGCAGTTCGGCGTACCGCCGGAGCGCGTCCATGTGTTGCAGGGCGACACCGACAAGATCGCGACTGGCCTCGGCACCGGCGGCTCAGCCTCGATCCCGTCGGGTGGCGTCAGCGTCCAGCGCGCGACGCACGAACTCGGCAACAAGCTGAAGGAGCTTGCGGCGCAGGCGCTGGAAGCCGGCGCCGGCGACCTCGAGATCGCCGACGGCCGCATCCGCATCGGCGGCACGGACCGCTCGGTCAGCTTTGCCGATCTCGCCAAGCGTCCCGGCGGCGATACGTCGAAGATGAATTCGAGCGCGACCTTCGCCAGCGCCGACGGGACCTATCCGAACGGCACGCATCTCGCCGAGGTCGAGATCGATCCCGCCACCGGCATCATCAAGATCGTCAGCTACGTCATCGTCGATGATTTCGGCGTCACGCTCAATCCGCTGATGCTCGCGGGCCAGGTGCATGGCGGCGCGATGCAGGGCATCGGACAGGCGCTGATGGAGCAGGCGGTCTACAGCCCGACCGACGGTCAGCTCGTCACCGGCACCTTCATGGACTATGCGATGCCGCGTGCCGCCGATGGGCCGTCCTTCGTGTTCGAGACCCACAACGTGCCGTGCACGACCAACCCGCTCGGCGTGAAGGGTGCAGGTGAGGCCGGCGCGATCGGCTCGTGTCCGGCGGTCGTCAACGCGATCGTCGAGGGGCTGCATCGCGAGTTCGGGATCGACCACGTCGACATGCCGGCCACGCCGGAACGGATCTGGATCGCGATCCGCGAGGCGCAGCGCCGCCATAATCTCTGATAAATTGTCGCAGGCGGAATGAAGATTCCGCCTGCGGTGTTTGCAAACCAGGCCGGCCGCGTTCCTGCGGACCGGGACAGAACGGGATTTGAGGGGTTTTGCCGATGAAGCGGATTGTCGTCGTTGCAGCGATGCTTGCGTTGAGTGCGGGGGCGGTGGTGGCCGACCAGGAGCAGGTCAAGGTGACCCAGGCCCAGATGAAGGAAACCGGCAAGAACGCCGGTGCGCTCGGCGCCATCATCAAGGGCGAGAAGCCCTACGACCAGGCAACGGTCGACGCCGCGCTGGCGAAGTTCGAGGACACCGCCAAGAAGCTGCCGACGCTTTTTCCTGAAAGCAGCAAGGGCCTCAAGACGGAAGGCGATTACTCCGCCGGGCCGAAGATCTGGGAAGACAAGGCCGGCTTCGAGCAGCACATCGCGAGCTTTGCCAAATCCGTCTCTGACGCCAAGGGCAAGATCAAGGATGTCGACACGCTGAAGGCCGAGCTGACCGTGATCGGCAAGCAGTGCGGCGGCTGCCACGAGACCTATCGCCTCAAGAAGGGCTGATCGCCATTCGATCAACGGGAAGGGCGGACGCTGTGAGGCGTCCGCCCTTTTTTGTGTCGGCCGTTTCTTGTTGGTGTGACTCTACTTGGTGACCTGGCCGCGGATTTCGCCGCCCGGGTTCGCCGCGGTGTGGACGTTGACGTAGTACTTGCCGGCGAGGAGATCGGCGGCCTGCGCGTCGGTCAACGTCGCGCTGCCCTCGACCGGGCTCGATGTCGCGTTCGGGATGGCAACCGCGACACCGGAATTCTTGCCGGCCTCGGCGGGGCCGTGGAAATGTGCGGCGGTGGCAGGGCCCGACAGGCCGGAATAGGTCAGCTTCCAGCTCAGCTTCTTGGAGGCCGCGTCGTAGTCGATGTCGGCAGTGCCGGTGCCAGCGCTGGCATTGGCAGGCACTTCGGACTTGCCGTCCAGCTTCGCCGTCAGCTTCTCTGCAAAAGCTGGACCGGCGAGGGCGATTGCGGCGCCCAATGTCAGCGTGGCAAGCAAGGTCTTGTTTGGCATGGTTCTCTCCCCTTTGACGTCACACGATGGTTGCAAATCTTCAAACCGCAGCACTCCGGATTTATTCCCAAAATGATCGTGAGTGCGGCAAATTTGATGCGAGCTTGTGCGAACGGTTGCCATCATACTGGCCAGTGAACTGACGCGACCAATGACGGATCGGTGAATGTTGCGACGAATTCTCCTCCTGGCCGTTTTGGCCGGCTTGATCGGCTTCGGTGTGTTCTGGTGGCTGACGATCCCCGCGACCGTCGCCGCGAGCGCGCTGCCCGCCTACCAGGCCAACCTGGCCAACGGGCTCACAACGTTCAATGCCGGAGGATGTTCCTCCTGCCATGCGGTGCCGAAGCAGGACGACCGCACCCGACTCGGCGGCGGCCTCGCGATACCGTCGCCGTTCGGGACCTTCTATGCGCCGAACATCTCGCCCGACCCGAACGACGGCATCGGCCGCTGGAGCGAGGCGGATTTCGTCACCGCGGTCATGAAGGGTACCTCGCCGTCGGGGACGCACTATTTTCCGGCGTTTCCCTACACGTCCTATCAGCACGCCAGGGTCAATGACGTGCGCGACCTGTTCGCCTATCTGAAGACCTTGCCGCCGGTCGCCGGCAAGGTGCGCGACCACGATGTGCCGTTTCCCTTCAACGTCAGGCGCAATGTCGGGGTCTGGAAATTCCTGTTCATGGACGGCAAGCCGTTCGTCGCGGATGCGAGCCGCTCGGCGCATTGGTATCGCGGCGCCTATCTCGTCAACAGCCTTGGCCATTGCGCCGAGTGTCACAGCCCGCGCAATTTCCTCGGCGGCATCATCACTTCGCAACGCTTCGCCGGTGGCCCGAATCCGGAAGGCGAAGGCTGGGTGCCGAACATCACGCCGCGGGGCATCGCGGACTGGAGCGCGAAAGACATCGCCTACTTCCTCGAGAGCGGCCAGACGCCGGACGGCGACAGCGCCGGCGGATCGATGGTGCGCGTGATCCGCAATACCTCGCAGCTCTCGTCAAGCGATCGCGATGCGATTGCCGAATACATCAAGTCGCTGCCGCCGGTCGACGGGCCGCCTAAGCCGACGCGCAAGGTCGAGAAGACGGATTGATGGCCGGGTGATGCCTGGCCTTTCATGCGCGCCACGCACTGGCCGCAATGACCATCAAGCCGCCGGCAATCGCGAGGTCCTTGAAGAATAGCGTTCGTTCCACCTTGTTGGCGAGGTCGAGATGAAACCCGAACGCGGTCGCGAGGCAGAACAGCGCAAGCGCGCCGGCCGCAATTGATGTCTGCCAGCCGATCAGCAACGCCAGGCCGGCACCAAGCTCGAGTGCGATGACCAGCGGCAGCAGCATGCCGGGAATATGGTGTGCCGCCATGTGGTCGAGAAACGGCTTCGGGCCAGCGATCTTGGCTCCGCCGGCAAGGATGAACAGCAATGCGAGCAGGCTTCGTCCGGCAATCGTGACCATCGTGATCGGCATCGGGGGATCCTCCGGGCTTGTTATTGGCTGTGTTGATCGTGGCTTTTGGCCTGTGAAGCGAACAGGACGGCGGACAGGATGAAGGCGAAGACGAAGAAGATCGTCCGTCCGAGGACCAGCGCCTTCGCCTGTTCAACCGGCGTGACCGAAATCAGGACCCCGAACGGGATGTAGCACCACAGCACCACCGCGATGAGCCTGCCGAGCCTGCCGAACTGCAGGAACCCGAACGAGAACAGCAGGACCGCGAAATAGCTGGCGTGAAACTTGACTTGGGAGGCGATCATCTGCAGCTCGCCATCGGCCGGCGACAGCGGCAATCCGTTCTGGATCGCATGCACCATGGTCATGATGTGGTGGTTCTCGACGCAATCGAGGATCACCGTGAGCATCATGGCGGCGAGCGCGATGCCCAGCAGATAGGGGTCCATGATGTTGCGCAGCCGGGCGGCCAGCACCGTGAAAAATGCGCCGTAGAAGATCATGAAGAGATTATCGAGCCCGAGATTGAGCCGCAGGCCGAACGGCACGAGGGGGGTCGCAAGATACGCGCCATAGGCTTCGACGGAGCGGGCGGTCTGGAAGAAGTCCTGCGTACCCCTGGTGGTCAGGATACCGATCACCATGGCCGCGACCGTCGACGCCGCGAGCGTTGCCAGGATCGCGAGCGCACGGTCCAATCGGCTGATCTGCATGATATAGCTACTCCGTGCGCGTAAAGCCGACTCGTCGAGTTACAAATATCAACTGCTATCTGAAATAGATATCAGATGATATCTGAAAATCAATCGGTATTTTAAGTTCGGGAGCCCTGTCCGTTGCCCAGGTTAAATCGCGAGGAAAGTCAGGCCCGTACCAAGAGTCTCCTGATCGAGGCGGCGCGCGAGGAGATCATCAAGAAGGGGTTTGCCCAGGCCTCGGTGCGCGACATCGCCGACGCAGCCGGATTTTCGCAGGGCGCGTTCTATTCGAATTTTCCCGACAAGGAGGCGATCCTCCTAGAGCTGGTGCAACAGCACCAATCCGAGGAGCGTGCAAAAATCGAAAGCGTATTGGGGCAGACGCCGGGCGAGCCTGCGAAGGTGATGGCGGGCCTCGAAAAATGGGCCGCCACCGCCAATTCGGATCCGGGGTTTGCCGTGCTGGCGATCGAGCTGCAATTGCAGGCGCTGCGCAGCCCGACTTTCGCGCAAGGCTATAACGAACTCAACCGCAAGCACCGCCGTGCGCTGGGCGTGCTGGTGACGCGCCTGTTCGAGGTGCTTGGCAAGCAGGCGCCCGCCGATCCCGTGGAGATCGCGACCGGCTTCATCGCATTGGGCCGCGGCATGGCGCTGTTGTCGAGGGGCGGCGAAGTAAATCGCAGCGGCCGTATCGTCGTCACGTTCCTGAAGGCGCTGATCGACTCGGCGCCGGACGCCTAGCGGCGCGCGTCTCGCCAATCGG
>DASVOL010000500.1:0-2642 GCA_036383375.1 Bradyrhizobium sp.
TGCTCCACAGCACGATGTAGAGAAGCTGCTGCGCGAGCGCGAGCACCGCGCCATCGACGATGAAGAAGCCCATCAGCGGCCGCGCAAAGAGATAACCGAGCACAACCAGTCCGCCGGTCAGCGCGAGGTTCATCTCGATCCCCGTGCGGACGATGGCGCCGACCCGGTTGGCATCGCCCCGGCCGATCGCCTGCGCGCCGACGATCGACACGGATATCGCGATCGAGATCGCCGGAAACTGCACATAGCCGATCACCTGGTTGACCGCGCCATAGGCGGCGGTGGCTTCCGAGCCGAAGCCGTTGACGAGGCCGAGCAGCACCAGTTCGGCGAGCGAGACCACCACCATGCCGATTGCAGTCGGAATACCGAGCCGCAGCACGATGCGCAGCAGCGCGCCGTTCGGCCGCATCGCGCGCAGGAACGCGGCGTCGAAAGCGAGCGGATGCTTGTGCCTGAGCATGTGGACATGCAGCCAGAGCAGCGTGACGACGCCCGAGACCGCGGAGGCGACAGCGGCGCTGGCGACGCCCAGCATCGGCAGCCCGAGCCAGCCGCGGATCAGCGCGGGCGTCACCACGAGGCCGACGACGGTCGAGACCGTCAGCGCCACCAGCGGCGTCACGGTGTCGCCGACGCCGCGCATCATCGCCGCGAGCAGCAGGAATGCGAAGGTCACCGGCATCGAGATCATCATGATCCGCGCATAGGCCACCGCAGCGTCGAGGACGTCAGGCGGCGTCGCGAGCGCGGTCAGGAGCGGTCGGGTGAACGCGCCGCCGAAGATCGCGATCGCGAGCGCCAGCAGCAGCGTCACGGTCATGGTCGTACCGGCGACCGCCTTGACGCGGTCTGGCTCGCCGGCGCCCCAGGCCTGGCCGATCATGACCGAGGCGCCGGCACTGAGGCCGATCACGAAGGAGATGAAGAAGAACATCACCGGGAAGAACACCGACGCCGCGGCGAGCGCGTCGACCCCGATCATCTGGCCGACATAGATGCCGTTGATGGTGCCGAACAGCGACTGCAGCACATTGCTCAGCAGCATCGGCGCCAGGAACGACAGGAAGGCTTTGCGTAGAGAAGGAGGCTTGGACACGTTCAACTTCCAGGAATTGTACCGAGCTTGTGCAGCTTGGGTGGGTCAGGCAGCACACACCGCTGTCGTCCCTGCGAAAGCAGGGACCCATACTCCGCGGCCCTTGCAAGGGGCACGCGGCTAGTTCGACACGTTGCAATGCTCTTCAGTGGTTATGGGTCCCTGCTTTCGCAGGGACGACATCCCGTTTGAGATTACTCATCCAGACTATTCAAAAGCGCATCAGTCCGCTTGATCGCTATAGGCGAGGCCGATCGCGTGGTCGCGGATGTCGGCAGGCCAGTCCGCGATCAGCGTCGCAAAGCGCCGCCGATCGTGTGCGAACAGGGCGCGGATCGCGTCCTCGTAGTTCGGCCGGTTGCCCCCCATCGTCGTCATGAAGCGATAGGCGGCATCCTGCGCGCTACGCGTGCGGTCCTTGTCGCCGCTCGTGCGCCGCGCCTCGTCGACCAGCTTGCGGAGCGCAACCGACGCGCCGCCCTTCTGCTGCGCGAGCCAGTCCCAGTGGCGCGGCAACAGCGTGATTTCGCGCGCGACGACGCCTAGCTTCGGCCGTCCCGGACCGCGCGGCGCCGCCGGCTCCTCGTCGCGTGGAGGCGCGAGCTTCGGCAGCCGCGCCAGCACGTCGTCGACCGAGCCGCGGTAATCGATATCGACCAGCGCCGAGGTGCGGCCATTGAAAACCAGGACCGTGGCATCCTTGCGCCGGTCGAGCAGCTGCTTGGCGGCGCGCGCGACCTCCGCAAGGTCACCGGCCCCGATACGATGCTCGCCTTCGAAGGCGACATAGGTAGGATTCATGGTAGACCTCTCCGATTGCGCGACGTATTGCCCGGGTCATTTCCAGCAAGCACGGCGCGTGATTCTCGACTTTTCTGTTTCCCGCTGGCACCAAATGCCGCCCGATAGCGCCGATATTTCAGAGGACGCCCATGCTGACGGTTCATCATCTCAACAATTCCCGCTCGCAGCGCGTGCTGTGGCTGCTCGAGGAATTAGGCGTGCCCTACGAGATCGTGCGCTACCAGCGGCAGCCCGACATGCGGGCGCCGAAGGAGCTGCGCGCGATCCATCCGCTCGGCAAGTCGCCCGTCGTCACCGACAACGGCAACACCATCGCGGAATCCGGCGCGATCCTCGAATACATCATCGCGACCTACGGCAAGGGCCGCCTGATCCCGCCGGCCGATACGCCGGAGCGGCTGCGCTACACCTATTGGCTGCACTATGCCGAAGGCTCGGCGATGACGCCGCTGCTCTTGAAGCTGCTGTTCACGCTGATGCCGAAGCGCGCGCCGGCGCTGCTGCGGCCGTTGGTGCGCAAGGTCTCGAACCAGGCGCTGTCCACGCTGGTCAATCCGCAGATCAAGCAGCACATGGCCTATTGGGAAGGCGAGCTCGGCAAGAGCGAGTGGTTCGCCGGCAACGAATTCTCCGGCGCCGACATCCAGATGAGCTTTCCGCTCGAGGCGGCGGCCGCGCGCGGCGGGCTCGAGGACGGTCACCCCCGGTGCGTCGCATTCCTCGAACGCATCCACGCCCG